>JALWCU010000312.1 GCA_027015275.1 Bacteroidales bacterium
ACATGAAATCATATAGGAAGGAATTGTGGTTTAATACATCGGCACGCAGGGCTTTTGTAAATATAACTTCAGAAGTAGAAAAAGCTGTCGAAGATAGCGGAGTAAAGGAAGGTTTATGTCTGGTCAATGCAATGCATATTACAGCTAGTGTCTTTATAAACGATGATGAGCCAGGACTGCATGATGATTTTGAAAAATGGCTTGAAGAGCTGGCGCCTGAAAATCCACATTCTCGATATAAACATAATATGACTGGAGAGGACAATGGTGATGCCCACATCAAACGTCAGCTGATGGGACGTGAAGTGGTAGTGGCGATTACAAATGGTAAACTTGATTTTGGACCTTGGGAACAAATATTTTATGGAGAGTTTGATGGAAAGCGTCCCAAACGTGTATTAATTAAGATAATTGGCGAATAGTCCCAAAAAGCGAGAGGCTGTCCCCCAAGTGTGAATTTAGCTGCTATAGAGAGACGAAAACCAAAGCTAAACTTTTATCAATAAGCAGAATAATTGTTTTTAGAATCTGCAAATTTTAATATTCTTGAGCCATGAGACAGCCTAAATGAATTATATAGTATCTGTTGTCAACAGCGATTAGTATCTTGAGTAATTTGGTGCTTCCTTGGTAATTGTTACATCGTGTGGATGGCTTTCGACAACGCCAGCATTTGTGATCCGTACGAACTTGGCTTTTTTCAGGTCTTTTATTTTTTTTGCGCCCAGGTAACCCATGCCTGCTCTGAGTCCGCCGACCAATTGATAGAAGACTTCGCCTAAGGTCCCTTTGTATGGTATTCTTGATACAATACCTTCGGGTACTAATTTGGATATGTCTTCTTCGCCTTCTTGAAAATATCGGTCTTTTGAGCCTTCCTTCATGGCTTCCAGAGAGCCCATTCCTCTGTAAATCTTGAACTTTCGGCCTTGATAAAGTAGTGTTTCACCTGGAGCTTCCTCGACACCTGCGAAGAGAGAGCCAGCCATTATTGTAGAGGCTCCAGCAGCCAAAGCTTTTACCATATCGCCAGAATATCTAATACCACCATCAGCAATAACCGGAATGTCAGTGCTTTCGAGAGCTTTGGCTACGTTATAAATAGCTGTTATTTGTGGTACACCCACACCGGCGATGACGCGCGTTGTACATATACTTCCAGGCCCAATACCTACTTTTACTGCATCGGCGCCTGCATTAATCAGGTCCAATGCTGCCTCGGCAGTTGCAATGTTGCCAGCTATGAGCTGTATATGTTCACCAAAATTATATCTGAGCATTTTTAGAGTTGTGATAACGCCTTTACTATGCCCATGTGCTGTGTCTATTACCAGAGCATCGACACCAGCATCTAACAAGGCTTGTGCCCGACGCAGAGTGTCTTTTGCCACGCCAATAGCCGCAGCAACCATTAGCTGCCCTTTGTCATCTTTGCTAGCAAAGGGCCGATCTTTAGCCTTTGTGATGTCTTTGTAAGTAATCAAACCGATAAGTTTTCCTTCAGTGTCAACAACTGGTAATTTTTCTATCTTATGTTTTTGTAAGATTTGGGCTGCCTTGTCTAAATTGACATATTCTTTGACTACCACCAGATTATCTTTTGTCATCACATCTCGGATGCGTGTGGACATGTTATTTATAAAACGCAGGTCTCTGTTTGTAACGATGCCAATAAGTTTGTTATCATTGTCCACGACAGGGATACCACCAATTTTAAAATCTTTCATTATGGCCAGAGCCTTGCCTACGGTCTGGTGTGATTTTATTGTAATAGGGTTGATAATCATGCCGTTCTCAGCACGTTTAACCTTACGTACTTCTTCGGCTTGTTTGTCAATAGACATGTTTTTATGTATAACCCCTATACCACCTTCGCGTGCAATGGCAATGGCCAGGGCACTTTCGGTAACTGTGTCCATAGCGGCTGAGACTATAGGCATTTTGAGCTTAATTTGACGTGTAAAATTTGTGGTAAGTTCTACTTCTTTTGGAAGGACTTCGGAATAAGCAGGGACAAGGAGAACGTCATCAAAAGTTAAGGCTTCCTCTACGATGCGGTCTTTTTTAAAGGACATTTTTAGTCGTTTTAGGTTTGAACAAAATTAAAATAAAATTACAAAAGCAAATTGTAATTTTTACATTTTACACTTTTATAAAGCAGTTTATTTGATTAGATTTGATAAAAAGAAATAAAATCATAAAAAGTTAATAATCAATGTTTAACGAAAATCGGGAATTAAAAATTTTTTCTGGCCGAGCAAGTCGATATCTGGGTGAGAAGATAGCAAAGGAATTAGGTCTTGAGCTGGGTGAGGTAAACATTCAGCAATTCAGCGATGGGGAGATTCAGCCCAGTTTTACTCAGAGTGTCAGAGGAGATTTTGTATTCATTATCCAGTCAACATTTGCTCCCGCGGATAATCTAATGGAGCTTTTGTTAATGGTAGATGCTGCATATCGAGCTTCTGCATACAAGATAGCAGCTGTTATACCGTATTTTGGGTATGCACGCCAAGATAGGAAGGACAAGCCACGTGTCCCTATTGGGGCAAAGTTAGTTGCAAATATGCTTCATGCAGCTGGTGTGTCTCGGGTAATAACAATGGACTTGCATGCGGATCAGATTCAAGGATTCTTTGATATGCCTGTGGATCATTTATTTGCTTCGTCTGTGTTTAAGCCTTACATAGAGAAAATGGGTATAAAAGACATTGTTGTGGCAGCACCGGATACTGGAGGAGTCAAGCGTGCAAGTGTTTATTCCGGCTTTCTCCACGCTCCGCTAGTGATTTCATACAAAAAACGAGAGCGTGCTAATCAAGTAGCCAGCCTGAGAGTAATAGGTGATGTCAAGGATAAGAATGTGATTCTGGTGGATGATATTGTTGATACAGCAGGTACTTTGAGTATTGCAGCAGAAATAATGAAAGATATGGGCGCCAAGGGTGTTTATGCATTTATTTCTCATCCGGTATTGTCTGGCAAAGCTTATGAGCGTATAGAAAAGTCAGCTTTGGATAAACTCTTTGTTACAGATTCGATACCACTCAAGAGGCAGAGTGAAAAAATTGAAGTATTGAGTGTGTCAGGACTTTTTGCAGATGTAATAAAAAATGTATATGAACAGAAGTCGATAAGTGCAAGCTTTGTGCAGAAGAGTGCAAATTGATAATGAGGACCAAGATGAAGTATAAATGGAACATTATCCCAGTGCAAGAGAAGCAGAAGGTCTTGGATTTATCTCTACAGCTGAAAGTTTTGCCTGTTCTGGCTAATATGTTTATAAATAGGGGAATAGCATCAAAAGAGGATGCACAGAAATTTTTTTATCCAGATCTAAAGAATCAGCATGATCCATCGCTGTTGACTGACGTTGACAAGGCAAGAGATAGACTCTTAGAGGCATTGCAAGTAAAAGAAAAAATAATGATCTGGGGCGATTATGATGTTGACGGAACTACTGGGACTGCACTTCTATACAAAATACTTAAGCCATATTTTAGCGATATAACTTATTATATACCAGATAGATATACAGAAGGTTACGGCATATCCAGGTTAGGACTGGATTATGCGGCTGAGCAAGGTATAAGCTTGATAATATGTGTAGATACTGGCATTAAGAATGTAGATGAGATAGCTTATGCCAAGAACAAAGGCATAGATTTTATAGTCTTAGACCATCACACACCAGGTGAGCATTTACCGCCTGCCGTGGCAGTCATCGACCCCAAGAGAGAGGATGACCAATATCCATTCAAAGAGCTAACAGGATGTGGCGTAGCTTTTAAATTTTTGCAGTTTATTTCTAGTGATCTGGGCATAGATGAGAAAACATTATATCGAAGTCTTGATTTACTGGTGCTGAGCATAGGTGCGGACATTGTACCAATAATAGATGAAAATAGAATTTACGCATATTGGGGACTGAAACTACTGAACAAAGAGCCGTCTGTGGGCATTGGTGCGTTAAAGAAAGTAGCAGGAGCAAAAGAGAGGGAATTTACAGTAGGCGGATTGGTGTTTACTTTAGCACCAAGAATAAACGCAGCAGGCAGAATAGGCCATGGCTCACAGGCTGTGGAACTACTTATTAGCCAGGACTATAAAGAAGCATTGAGAATAGCCGAAGAGATGGACGAACTAAATCGGCAGCGACAACAGATCCAGAGCGATATTGTCAAGGATATTATGCAAGAATTTGAGAAAAATCCAGAGCTAAAGAATAAAAATTCTACGGTTTTGTACAATCCTCACTGGCACAAGGGCGTTGTAGGAATTGCGGCATCGAAAATCATAGAACACGTGTATAAACCCACTATTATACTGACACAGAGCGAGACTGGCATCACTGGTTCGGCCAGAAGTGTAGCAGACTTTAATCTTTATGAAGCAATAGAAAGCTGCGGACATTTATTAACAAAGTTTGGTGGACATAAATATGCTGCTGGTCTAAGCATGAAGAAAGAAAATTTAAAGCAGTTTATAGAATGTTTTGAAGAAGTTGTTACACAGCGTATTACAGATGATATGCGTAGACCTAAGCTCAAAATATCCGGAGTTTTGAAGCTAGATGAGATAAATCAGCATTTGCTAAGAGTACTGAAGAAAATGGAGCCTTATGGTCCAGGTAATGCAAAACCTGTGTTTGTAACCATGCAGGTCAAGGAGGTATCATACCGTGTCATTGGTCGGGATAAGGAACATCTTTTATTGACTTTCAAAGATTCTAAAGGTAATCCGATATCAGCTATAGCTTTTAATAGTGCTGCATTATTGGAGCAGGTTGTGGTAAGTAATTTTTACGATATAGCTTACACAGTAGGTGAGAGTGGTTATAATGGGAATCGGTATATTCAGTTGGAGATAAAGGATTTTAGGTTCAAAGATGAGCAATAACAAAAAGTCCATGATGAGCTTCGGCCATCATGGACTTTTTAGTCTGGTTATAAGAAAGTTAATTTAGAATTGCGACCGCTTTTTTGTAGAATTTTTCTCTTTATTTCGTCTGTTCAACCTTTTTGAAAGTATAAATTATACCGTCCACATTTTTGAATTCATATTCTGTAAAATTGATATTGCTCGTAAACCCTCCTTTGCCGCGTATTATATTGCCTTTTTTGTCTTTAACTTCCACAAATTTGATGGAATAAATTGTTTGTTGCTTTTCATCGTAGTACAGCTCTTGTGTTCTGAGTATGCTACCCTGTGGGTTGTGAACAACGACGTCACCCGAAAGTTTCCAGAGCAGTTTTTTTTCAAAGTAAACAGCATGTCGGCAATGTATTGTGGATATAGGTTTTATGCTATCGTTGAAGAAGACAACGTCCAGGCCCTTAGGAAATTCCATTTTGGGATTGGATTGATCTTTGAAAAAGTATTCTGCCAAAGGAGCTTTTATAAAAGCTTTTTCTTTGTTGGCATATTTGTAAACTGAGCTCATATTTTCTATAGTAATATCTGGCGCTGTCTCGATGTCACCGAATGTATTAATTTTTTTCATCTCTTCGTCAGAGCAGCTGGCCAGAAGGGTAACGAGCAACAAGTAAATAATTAGTCTAATTTTCATATCTGGCAAATTTTTCTACAAAGCAAAGCTTAATGCATGATATGTGCAAGCAAAATTTATTTAACTTTTTTATTTTTTACCCATTTATCTAGCCATGCAAATACCTCGCGATGCCATACTTCGCTATTGGCGGGCTGCAGGACGAAATGACACTCGTTGGGGAAATACAAGAATTTCGAAGGAATGCCAAGGCGCTGAGCAGCCGTAAAAGCAGCAATGCCTTGTGTCTCTGGAACACGGAAATCTTGTCCACCATGGATAACCAGCAATGGTTTCTTCCAGTGTGTGACATAAGTTGAGGGCGAAAATTCTTTATACATTTTTTCGTTTTGCCATGGCGTACCAAGTAGTTCATGTTCTGGGAACCACAGCTCTTCGGTTGAATAATACATTGATGTTAGGTCAAACAGCCCATCATGACAGATAAAAGCATCGAACTGGTCAGGAGCTTTGCCCATCAGGTAATTTATCATATACCCGCCATAGGAAGCGCCAAGTGCACCACGACGATTGCCGTCGATGAAAGGATACATCTTGAGAACATAAGCCAGCCCGTCCATTAGGTCATAAAATGGTCTATCGCCCCAGTGTCCACTAATTGCTTCCTTGAAAGCATCGCCGTAGCCAGTTGAGCCACGGAAATTTATAGCGACAGCAACATATCCATGCGACGGCGCAATCTCCAGATTCCAACGATAATGAAATTCATCATGCCAAGCACCCTGAGGTCCACCATGGATATAGAATGCAAGAGGATATTTCTTGTGTGGGTCAAAATCTACTGGTTTTAGTAGCCAGCCTTGAATCTTTATTCCGTCCCGGTCTGTGAACCAGAATTTTTCTACCTGACCGAATTTGACAGTTGAGAGGAGGCTATCATTGATGTGTGTTATTTTTGTGAGCTTATTATTGTGTAAATTGAGACTGTAAACTTCGGCTGGAGAAGTAAATGATTCCTGCAAGAAATAAAGCTTATTGCCAACCAGATTTATCGATCTGTTAGTATGCTGCGAGTAAATTTCTTTCACATCTTTTGTCTGGGTGTTGAGAGCAAAGATACGTATTCCGCCTTCCTTGTCGCCTGTGAAATAAATTGTCTTGCCATCTGGTGAGATGATAAGTTCGGAAGGATTGACCTGAAAGTCTTCTGTAAGATTTTCTACCTTTTTTGTCTTCAGGTTATAGCGCATTATACGGAATCTATCAGCTTCATACTTTGGGATTTTCATAGCGAGATAATAAAGATATTTTCCGTCTGGTGAGAAGAATGCTACACGGTCCCATGCTTTATTTTTGACTGTTATGTCGTGTGTTTTTCCTGTTCTAACATTATAGAGATAAACGTCAAAATTTGTGGACCACATACGGTCTCGTCCCAGTTTGGTAGTATAGGCAATAAGTTTCCCGTCTGGTGAAATATCAAATTCTTCGGTTCCGCCAAATGGCTTGGATGGGCAGTTACCTTCTATGCCCTGCATAATATCTTTAACTTGTCCGCCTTGGACAGGCATTATGTAGAGATGATTCCATCTGTGATCTTCCCATTTATTCCAATGGCGTATAGGAAGCTGTGTAAATTCCATTGCAGATGAGTGGGAGTCTTGCTTTTGTTTTAACCTTTGAGCAATTGCCTGTGGATTTGACTGATTAACATAAGCTTGTAATGAGAAAACAAAGAATTTTCCGTCTGGTGATAGCTTAAGATTGGCGACAGATATAGGCAAATGACTAATCTGGGTGATCTTTTGACTATCAATATCATATTGATAAATCTCTGATTTTTTTGTCTTAGTACTCAGAAAGTAAAGTTTTTTACTATCAGGCGAAAAGACAGGATTAAAATTTGAGCCATAACCATTGGTGATGTTTGACAAGGCGATTTGTGTTTGGTCAAAAAGATAAATGTCTGTGGTATGGCTGTTGGATTTCAGATCATAAGATGTAACGACAAAAGCCAAGTAACGTCCATTAGGAGATACTGTCAGCCCAGAGAGTCGCTTCATCTTAATCATGTCATAAAATGTAAAAGCATGTTTCTGAACTTGTTGGCTAAAGCCAAAAATAGAAGCTAATACAAATAAGATAACTAAGAATTTAGCTTTCATATTAAGCAGTTTTAGAGTTTTTCAGAATATAGATAAAATTGGCAAGGAATAAAATAAAATGCAAAAATTACTGTTTGTCATCTTCACTGAAAGGCTTGTAATCTAACAGTTCATCATCGAAAAGCCATATTTCTGCTTCGGCTACTGTCCGCACCAAGTTTCTCTCTAATTGGTCCTTTGTTAGTTCCTCGGCCTGATTGTTGAAAATTTCTAAACCTATTTTGGTAATTGTTTCGGCTGGTTCGACGTACACGATTTTTTTGACACCCAATTGAGGAAGAAGTGGAGTCATCTTGGTCAGTATCCATTGGAGAAATTCCCGAGTATAATTAAAATGAAGCTGTGTATTATCTTGCATAACATATTTAGGTGTGAATTTTTTTATTTCTCTAAAAACCTTTTCTGTAATGGCAATTGCTTCTTCTGTTGTCAGATTTTTTATTGAGGACTTCCATTTTATCTTTAGATAGCTTCTGTCTGGACGGAATATGACCTGTACATAATCGTTGTCAATGGCATTTATAATTTCATTTTCATATAGTTCCATTTATACTTTTTTCTCATAAATTTAAAATTTTTGTAAAATTTTTCAAATTATTTTT
>JALWCU010000313.1 GCA_027015275.1 Bacteroidales bacterium
GTAGCGGTGCGTCGAGAACGCGTAGACACAGGTGAGGAGATATGGCTTCTGAACCAGTATATACCAGTAACAGACGAGACAGGGAAGGTAGAGCGTGTTATCTATCTTGCAATAGATATCACAGATCAGAAGCAGATAGAAGAGAATTATCATTATTTGATGTTAGGAACAGACAAGACCTTGCTGCGAGCTGAATATACAGGCGATGGAATTTTGCTTGATTCTAATGAATTACACCAGAAGATATTAGGTTATGACATAGAGCAGATGCGCGGCAAGAGCATACTAGAGTTTGTACCAGAGAGCGAGCGTGAAGACTTTAAGAAAAATATATGGAATCGAGTACAGTCAGGCGAAGTGTTTAAGATAGCCGTGCGCCGCGAGCGAGTAGATACAGGTGAGGAGATATGGCTTCTGAACCAGTATATACCTGTAACAGATGAGGAAGGCAGAGTAGAGCGTGTTATATATCTTGCAATAGACATCACAGACCAGAAGCAGATAGAGGAAAATTACGGATATTTGTTGCAGGGCGCTGATCAGACCCTTTTGCGGGCAGAATATACAGGCGATGGAATTTTGCTTGATTCTAATGAATTACACCAGAAGATATTGGGCTACGACATAGAGCAAATGCGTGGTAAGAGTATTTTTGAGTTTATACCAGAAGATGAGCAAGAGAAATTCAAAAACGAGATTTGGAGTAAGGTTGAGAATGGTGAGCCATTTCAAGTTGTAGTGCAAAGAGAGCGCATAGATACAGGTGAGGAAATCTGGCTTTTGAATCAATATACACCTGTTACCGATGAGAAGGGCAATGTAGAACGTATCATATATTTGGCTATTGATATAACAGAGCAAAAATTAGTAGAGAGACGTTTGACTTATTTGACTATTGGTGTTGATGAGACTATGCTGAGAGCAGAATATAGTAGTGACGGCACTTTGCTGGACGCTAATCAGTTGCATCAGCGTGTTTTGGGATATGATATAAATGATATGCGTGGCAAGAGTATCTTAGAGTTTGTGCCAGAGGAAGAGAGACAAGGATTTGAAAACATCTGGAATAAGGTTAAGAAAGGCGAGAAACAGCAAATAGTTGTACGCCGTGAACGTGTGGACACGGGTGAGGAGATATGGCTGCTGAACCAGTATATACCGATTCTTGATCAGGACGGAGATGTTGTAAGCATTATTTACTTGGCAGTTGACATCACTGAATATCGTATGTATTCTGCCCAGTTGCAGACCTTGAAAGGAGAAATGGATGCCCTTTCGTATGCAGTTGACCAGACAATGTTACGTGCAGAATATTCACCTGAGGGGATATTGTTGGAAGCAAACGAAAGACACACTAAGGTCCTGGGATACAATATTGAAGATATGAAAGGCAAAAGTATTTTGGAATTTATTCCTGACCAGGAAAAGGAAGAATTTGCTAAGGTTTGGGACAAGGTAAGGTCGGGTGAGCCACATCAGATGGTAGTTAAAAGAAAGAATTTTGAAACTGGCCAAGATGTTTGGTTGGTAAATCAATATACACCAGTATTAGACCCGCAAGGCAAGGTTATAAGAATAATTTATTTGGCTATCGATATAACGGATAGCAACTTTAATGCTAAATCGTCTGGGTCTGGCAATAATTTTGATTCGGATATTGATAAGCGGATTAATGACTGGCTGGATGATATATCATGAAATTAATATCAAGAAAATTTAATTTCTTATGGCAAAAAGACATAATACATCTGCAACAAAGTTTGTACTGATTGGTTTTTTCATAGGTTTGTTGATAACTATTCTGGGATGGCTGCTTAGTATATGGATTGGTCATTATGGACTTACGTGGTATAACATAGGACTTATTCACAGACAGACTCCAGGGTTTTTCCTCATTGATTTGGCTCCATTTATTTTGGGCTACTCGTTTTTGTGGTTCTACCGTCAAACCGAGAACATGCGTTCGCGCTTGGAGAATACTGTCAGAGAAATGGAAGATGTTATTAACCGTAATCTGGAGATTGCTAAGCGGATTAGTGAAGGAAACCTGGACTTTGAGATAGAGATAAAACATGGGGATGAGCTAGGAGAGGCTTTGCTCTTGATGCGTGATAATCTGAAAGCTACGTATCAGCGAGAGGCAGAGCTCGGCTGGATAACAAAAGGCAAAGAGATTATTAGCGATATTCTTCGTTATCATAATGATATTGAACGGCTGGCTTATGAGACCGTAGTTAGTATTGTAAACTACGTAGATGCTATTCAGGGTGCTTTTTATGTATATGATGAGGAAAAGGATCTGCTGATTAATTATGCTACTTATGCTTATAATAGACGTCGATATGTTAATCAGGAGTTTAAGATAGGGCAAGGTCTTATTGGTGAGTGCGCTTATGAACGTGATATTATTTATCGCAAGGATATACCAGAAGATTATTTTACAATCTCTTCGGGTCTGCTGGGAGAGAAGAAACCCAAAACACTGTTAATCGCGCCATTAATAGGTGATGATAAACTACAGGGCGTTATAGAGTTGGCCTCTTTTGATGTCGATCTGCCGCAGCGTATTATTCAGCTAATAGAGGAAATAAGCGGTGTTATTGGTCAGACTGTCTTTAACCTGAAGGTTAATAAGCGTACAGAGCGTTTGTTGAAAGAATCACAGGAAATGACAGAACGTCTGAGGAAGAACGAAGAGCAATTAAGACAACAAACTGCCGAGGTACTTAAGACCCAGAAAGAATTAGAGGAAGTGAACAAACGGCTGGCATCGGAAATTCAGGAAGTGGAGCGTACACGAAAGCGTCTTTATGCTCTTTTGGAAAACGCTTCTGAGGTAATCTTTATTTACAACCAGGATGGAATAATTACTTACACCTCGCCGTCTATTAAACATATTCTTGGCTATGATTCAGAGGAACTTATTGGCAAAAATGGGTTTGAAATATTCTCGCCAGATGTTAATGAGACAATGCGAAGAGCCTTTATGAAGCTGCTGACAAACCCTCAGGAGCCAGTTACTATGGAATATCTTTTCAAAAAGGAAGGTGATAATGAAGTATGGCTCGAGACCACTGGCCGTAATCTGCTCGATAATCCTGCAATCAATGGTATTATATTTAATACTCGAGACATAACTGTTCGGAAGATAGCAGAGCGTGCTCAACGAATGAGCGGTCAGATGCGTGCTTTGTCTGAGAACTCGCCAGATTTGATTATACGTGTTAGTAGAGACGGAAAGATTTATTATGCTAATCCTGTTGCTGAGGTGTATTTGCGTGTTAGCAGACGTTCCTTGATAGGAAATAATATAAAAGATATTGATATTCAGGAAGAAGTTAAAGAGATTTTTGTTACATCATTGACCAGGGTCGAACAGACCTTGAAAAAATTACAATTTGAGACAACATTCCCTATTAAAGACCAGGATGCAGAGAAAATAGTTCTTTTCAATGTTATACCAGAGTTTACAGAGCTCAATGAACTGGAATCCGTATTGTTCGTAGCACACGATATTACAGAGCAGAAACAGATACAGCTGGAGATCGAGAAAAAGAACAAGAGTATTACCGAGAGTATTAATTATGCTCGAAGAATACAGACTGCTATAATTCCAGACGTCAAGACAATTAGACAGTATTTGCAGAAGTTCATAATGTTTTACTTGCCAAGAGACGTTGTAAGTGGCGATATACCTTGGTTCTTTGTTTCAGACAAATATATTTATATAGCAGTGGTGGACTGCACAGGTCATGGTGTACCTGGAGCTCTTTTGTCGTTTATTGGGTATTTCTTGTTAAACAATATTGTTTCGACACAGCCAGAGCTAAATGCGGGTCAAATATTGGACAATCTAAATGCGCAGGTGAGAAAAACTTTGCGTCAAGATAGCCCTGACGCCGAAGCTCGTGATGGTATGGATATTGCTTTATGTAAAATAGATTTTAGTAAAAGTACTATGTCGTTTGCAGGCGCACATAGACCTCTTTATATGTTACGTAATAATGGTGAGTTTGAGCAGTACAAAGGGACTCTGAAAGCAGTGGGAGGTATTCCCAGAAAAAATAAAATTGAGCCTTCGTTTACGAATTATAATATTGAGTTTGATACTGGAGATAAATTTTTTATTTTTTCAGATGGTTTGGCAGATCAGATAGGCGGTGAGAAACGGGCAAAGCTGAAAAACAAGAGAATACGTGAGTTAATTATTGAAAATAAGGATGTTTCGATACTGGATTTTTACGAAATACTCAAAAAAACTTTCTTCTCCTGGAAGGGAGATAATAAACAAATTGATGATGTTCTTTTTATGGGCGTTGAATTTTAAATATCTTATAAAATATGGATCAGGCACTGAAAAATAATCATTCTGCTCTCGAATTTGTGTATGAGTTTTATTTAAAAATGAAGAAGAGCAGTATAAGTCTTGCTTACGAGGGGGAAATTACCCATCAGATAACAAAGGCTTTTACCGCTTTGGCAGAGAGTAGCATGCAAAGAGAGCAGGATTACACAACAGTACAGAAAAAAGTATTTCACGTAATGGTGGAATGTTTGCAGAATGTGTCTAAGCATGCAGAGAGAGATTTTAATTACTATTCATCAAAGGATGGGCGTGGAATTTTTCTGATAAGCAAAGACGAGAAAGAGTATAATGTAACTACAGGTAATATCATTCGAAATGATAAGGTAGAGTCTCTTCGGGAGCTCCTGGAGAAAATCAATAGCATGAGCAAAGAAGACCTTACTAAACTTTATAAGCAGCAAATAAAAGAAGGAAGGCTCTCGCCCAAGGGTGGTGCAGGCCTGGGATTTATTGATATAGCCAGGAAAACTGGGCAGAAATTAATTTATAGTTTCTTGCGAATTGACGACGAAAATTCTTTCTTTGTGCTTACTTCGACGATTCCAAGAGTTAAATCTTAATTTTTGTATCAAAATTACGTTTTTACTATTATAAAACTTTAAACAAAAAAAAGAATAAAAATATGTTACAGCCATTAAGAATTCAGGGAACTGACGATACACCGACTGTTATTCTGGATCCCAATCCAGATAGCCCTCATTTCGAGGTATCTGGACGTTCACTGCCAGAAGATGTAGTCGCTTTTTACGAGCCGATTTTGGAGTGGTTAGATGAGTATGCAAAAAATCCGTTAGACAAGACAGTTTTTGATTTTAAATTAGAATATTTCAACACTGCTTCATCTAAATTGCTGTTGGACATATTGTTAAAGCTCGAAGATATGTATGATGATGGCCATGATGTCCTGGTACGTTGGCATTACCCAGAGGATGATGAGGACATGCAGGAAGCAGGCGAAGAATATGCTGATATTGTAGAAGTGCCCTTTGAACAAGTGCCTTACCAAATCGATTAACAATTAGTCAAAGCCTAACTTATGAGTGAAGAAATATTAAATGCTTTAATACAGCTTTTTGCTATTATTGCCAAGCAAGATGAGGGTTTACATCCCAAGGAGCTGGAATATGTTGAATCGTTTCTCACTCAGCAATTAGGTAAGGAAAGTGTTGAAGAATATCTTGTGCAGTTTAAGAAGAAAGCTACACAAGAGGATAAAAAGAAAACCAGAAGAACAGACAAAAAGCTCACACTCGTAAGTGATTCGGTAAGAATCCTGGGGCTTTGCAAGAAGATTAACAAGACTCTTAATCGTCGCCAGAAGGTCGTTGTTTTGGTACGTTTGTTTGAGATGGTCAACTCCAGCAGGCAGTTTACCACTCAGCGTATGGCTATAATAAACACAGTAGCTGAAGTTTTCAATATTTCACGTGATGAATATGATGAGATACATAATTTTGTTATTTCATCTTCCCATGAAGATTTAGACTTGGATTCTATCTTAATTGTAGATGATCATGATATTGATTCCAAGAGATGTAAATTTATAAAGACCGAATCCATTGACGGTCAGATAATAATTTTACATGTCAAGAGTGCTGACCTTTATTTCCTTCGTTATACAGGTAATGATAATCTTCTTCTTAATGGTTTACCTGTTTTTAATAATCGTATTTATCTTTTTGCTACAGGAGCTACAGTCAAGCTTCCTCGTGGCAAGCCAATATATTACAGTGATGTAGTTGCTAAATTTTTAGCAGATTTTTCTACAGTCCGTCTTTCTTTTGATGTTATTGATATTCATTATCGTTTCCCGACCGGGGATATTGGATTGCATCGCATAAATTTTTCTGAGACTCAGGGTAAGCTTATCGGTATTATGGGAGCCAGTGGCTCTGGCAAGACGACTCTGCTTAATGTTCTGACTGGTATTTATACGCCTACACAGGGTCAGGTCTTGGTTAATGGTATAGATTTGCATAAAGAAAAAGAGCAGCTCGAAGGTGTCTTGGGATATGTACCACAGGATGACCTTTTGATAGAGGAGCTTACAGTTTTTGAAAATCTTTATTACAATGCTCTTTTGTGTTTTCGGGATAAAACAAAGACTGAGATAAAAGAACTGGTTAGTAAGACATTAAAAAGCCTGGGATTATACGAGATACGCCATCTCAAGGTTGGAAATATTTTTAATAAGCTCATTAGTGGTGGTCAACGCAAAAGGTTGAATGTTGCTCTCGAGCTTATTCGTGAGCCGAGTATTCTTTTTGTTGATGAGCCAACAACCGGTTTGTCCTCACGAGATTCTGAGAATGTCATGGACCTTCTCAGGGAGCTTGCTCTTAAGGGTAAACTCGTGATCGTTGTTATTCATCAGCCTTCGTCGGACATTTACAAGATGTTCGATAATATGCTTATTCTTGATACTGGATATCAGGTATATTATGGAAATCCAATTGAAGCAATTATCTACTTTAAGCGCCTTGATAATCAGGTGAATGCAGATGTTGGGGAATGTCCAGTGTGTGGTACTGTACGGCCTGAATTGGTATTTAATATCCTGGAAGCTAAGAAAGTAGATGAATTTGGCCATTATCTGGAGGAGAGGAAGGTCAGTCCTCGCAAATGGGAGGAATATTTTTATTCCCTCAAAAAAGTGCAGCGAGTGCCGACAGTAACAGAGCATCCCAGGGGGGCACTTAATCTTCCAAGTAGGATTAAGCAGTATATTGTTTTCCTTAGGCGTGATCTAAAGGCCAAGTTGAGCAATTCGCAATATGTAATTCTGTCTTTGACAGAGGCACCGTTGCTTGGTGGTATTCTGGCATATCTTATTCGGTATATTGCTGACCCAATGTCTAATGTTTATATTTTTTACGACAATGTGAATATACCGGCATACATATTCATGAGTATTGTTGTGGCTTTATTCCTGGGTCTATTGATAAGTGCAGAGGAGATTTTCCGTGATCGTAAGATACTCAAGCGTGAGAAATTTCTAAATTTGAACAGGCATAGTTATCTACTGGCAAAAATTTCTATACTTTTTGTCATTTCGGCCATACAGGCTTTTGAATATACTATTATTGGTAATACTATCCTGGGTATTAAGGATATGAATTTTATTTATTGGTTTGCACTGTTTTCTACGTATGTTTTTGCAGTAATGCTGGGCTTGAATATTTCAGCTTCATTTAATTCAGCGGTTACGATTTACATAATGATACCGTTAATAATGATTCCACTGATGTCGCTTGGTGGAGCTTTCTTTAGTTTTGATAAGTTGAATCGTAAGATAAGTACTATAGGTAAAGTGCCACCTATAGCCGAGTTCATGGAGTCACGATGGGCCTATGAAGCATTGATGGTTTATGAGTTTAAGAATAATCGGTTTGAGAGGATCTTCTTTGATTTAGATAAGGCTATTAGCCAGGCTGATTATAAACAAGTACAATGGATACCTGCTGTTAGAGACCATCTTAATGATGCTGATGATGCACTAAGTAGTATGGAGGACGACCCTAATGCTAATATTGATTCGCTCAAGAAGGTTATTAATGATAATCTCCAGCTTGTTTACAATGAGATAAAAGAGGAGATGAGAAAAAATAAAAATGTGGTATTTAATTATTTAGATAAGCTAAATTTGCAAGGTTTTGACGATGATGTTTATAATGCCACAGATGATTATCTTGATGAGCTCAATGATTATTATGGCCAGATATTTTTCAATAAAGATAGTGAGCGTGAGGCAGTTAAGAACTATATGTCGAAGAAGTATGGTCCTCATTTTTATATACAGTTGAGAAATAAATATCACAATGAACATATCGAGGATATTGTTACGAATAAATTTGAGAAATATAAGATTTTGGAATATAAACAT
>JALWCU010000314.1 GCA_027015275.1 Bacteroidales bacterium
TACTGGGTCCCCATACATTTACTTCAGATTCAACAGATTTCTCGGCAACGGTAGCTGGGTTAGATCCAGGTCAGACAAATGTTGTTTGGGTTATAGAGAATAATGAATGTCATAGTAGGGATACAGGTATAATACAGAATAATGCGGTAAAAGCTTATGTAGGCTCAGATCAACAAGTTTGTGATTCTGTAACCACAATACAAGCATTAGACCCCAAGGCAAACCCGCCATACCAGGGAACAGGAGTTTGGACTGCTAATAAATCAGTAATAATTGAAAATTCAACAAGCAATCAGACACGAGTAACAGGACTGCCTGTGGGGGCAACAACCTTTACGTGGACAGTAACAAAAGGGAGCTGCTCAGATGCAGCATCTTTGACAGTATATAACAATCAGGTTTTTGCATCTGCTTATGATACTGTAACTTGTACAGATTCAGCATATTTGGTAGGTAATGATCCATATATAACAGCTGGTGGCCACGGCAGGTGGACAGTGGTCTCAGGAAATTATGACAGCATTGCTGTGGATACAATGCCAAATGCCAAGATTTATGGATTAACCTACAATAGTAATGTTTCAGTTGTCTGGGAAGTAACTAATGGTAAGTGTTCCGATCAAGATACGATTACAGTACGGAGCAACAATTTCTATATCAGTGCAGGTACGGGTGATACTGTCTGTGTCGATACTTTCGGCTTGCAGGCTTCGGCTTATGATGTTGCTGATAGTGTGGGTTGGAGTATTCCAGGTGGCGACGGAATATTTGATAGGACAGATACTAATGTGACAGTTATAAGAAATCTAGCACCTGGTAAGAATACATTGCGTTGGAGTGTAACACATAATGGTTGTAGTAAATATTCAGATATTGTTGTAGTCAATAATGAACCTTCAACTCCTGAGATATTAACACAAAATGATACTACAGTATGTGATGGACAAATAACTCTTAGAGCTAATAGCCCTGCCCAAGGCACAGGTTATTGGACACAGTTGACAGGTACGGGTTTGAGTGGTGCAGTATCAGCAAATATAACGACTGTAACAGGCCTGGGAGAGAATACTAATAAATTCCGTTGGACAATAGAGAAAGGGAGCTGTAAAAAATATTCAGACATAAATGTAATTAACAATCAAGTGTCGAGCAATGCCGGCCCAGATGATACGATATGTAAGTCAAGTTATACAATGCTTGCAACATCACCACCAGTAGGTGCAACAGGTGTATGGCATGATGAAAGCGGAACGGTAATAAGCATTGGTGATACCAGCAATCCGAATACCATAATAAGCGGTCTGCCACAGCAGACCACAGTAACTCTGTCGTGGACGGTAAGTAAAGGTAGATGTTCTGATGTAGATTATGTAAAGATAACCAACTTAGGAGTAAGCGCTAGTGCCAAAGACACGACTGTATGTGATACAAGTGCTTTGTTGATAGCAAATGATCCTTCTAATTTTACGAAGTCTCCGGCCCATGGCAAGTGGAATATATACAATGGAGGTTCTACGGTATGGCTTGAAAATGACACTTTGCCAAATACAACTATAAATGGGTTGCCATATCTGAGTACTACGACTTTATATTGGAAGATATACAATAATTATGGTTGCTCTGATTCAACACAAGTAAGGGTAGTGAATAAAGGCTTCCATGTCAGTATATCAGGTAATTCAGAAGTATGCGAAAATGATTATACTACATTAAAAGGTGATACAGTCCCAGGTTGGTCAGGTATATGGAAACTAATAGGCGGTGGAAAGAATACTGCTTTTAGTGATTCAACGAATTATATAACAGATGTTACAGAATTAGGTAATGGACCGAATACAATACGCTGGGTTGTGCAGGCTAATGGCTGTAGTGATTCGGCTGAATATGTTGTCAATAATAATCGTCCGTATCCAGTAGAAATACTAGGTCCTTTTGGTGCTGATACAATAACGTGTGATAGTACAGTAACACTGCAGGCAGCCGACTTATCAGTTGGCACAGGTGCTTGGTATCAAGTATTTGGTAGTGGCGCTGTAATAGAGAATTCCACAGCAACGACAACAAAAGTAACGAAGTTACAACCAGGGAAGAATACATTTGAGTGGCGTGTAACAAATAATGGCTGTACGAGGAGTGCCTATATAGACATTTATAATTATGCGGTAACGAGTAACGCAGGTGAGGATGATACTGTTTGTGGACCTCAGGCAAGTTTGGCAGCCGTATTACCAAGTACGCCAGGTGTAAGTGGGCATTGGCATGATCCGGGTAATTCAGGGGTAGTGTTTAGTGATACTACAGATCCGTATTCAGATGTATCTAAATTACCTATAGGAACTACTTTGTTGACTTGGACCATAGATCATGGCAAGTGTAGTGCTATAGATACTGTAATGATAACAAATATGGCTGTCTATGCCCAGGTGGACAGTGATCATATTTATACCTGTGATACTAGCGCAACATTGAACGGAAGAGATCCTGCCAGTCAAGGTGCTAATGGGTATTGGCGTAGTTTGGCAAGTGGTGTAACAATAGATAATAGTACATTATACAATTCTACGGTACATGGCGTACCATATCAGAATTCCGCACTATTGCGCTGGGTGGTTTATAATGCTAAATGTGCAGATTCTACTGAGGTAACAGTAGTTAATAATGGGTTTATAGTAGATGCAGGGACTGGTGGAACGTATTGTTCGGACTCGGCAAAGATGAATGCAACTTTACCAGGATCAGGAGCTGTAGGTAGCTGGAGTGTAACGAGTGGTAATGCAGATTTTGAGGATAGTAATGATCCAGAGACTGAAGCACGTAACTTGACGCAGGGTGCTAATATACTCAAATGGACAGTAGATTATAAAGGTTGTACAAACTCTTCGACAGTAACGGTAGTGAATGATTTGCCAACGACAGCAGAGATAACTGATATTACAGCCGCTTGTGATAGTACTGCCAGCATGAGTGCAAAGCATCCTTCGCCTTATTATGCGACAGAACAATACTGGGAGATACAAGGCCCACATACTTTTACATCTGATTCAACAGATTTTTCAGCTTCAGTGAAAGATTTAGATCCGGGTAGTACACCTGTATTATGGGTAATAAAAACAGCGAATTGTCAGAGCATAGATACCGGTATGATACAGAATAATGCAGTAAAAGCTTATGTAGGGACAGATCAACATGTGTGTGATTCAGTAACAACTATACAAGCATTAGACCCGCAGACAAATCCACCATATCAGGGAACAGGTGTATGGACAGCGAATAAATCAGTTATAATCGAAAATTCGACAAGTAATCAGACACGAGTAACAGGTTTGCCTGTAGGAGCAACGACCTTTACATGGACAGTATCCAAAGGGGACTGTTCGGATGCAGCATCGATGGTTGTATATAATGACCAGGCATTTGCGTCAGCTTATGATACAGTAACATGTACAGATTCAGCCTATTTGGTAGGAAATGATCCATATATAAATTCAGGAGGTCATGGCCTTTGGAGGGTTATTTCTGGAGTTCATGATACAATAATAAATGACACAATGCCCAATGCCAAGATTTATGGTCTTGCAAACAATAGTAATGTATTAGTAGTCTGGGAAGTAACTAATGGCAAGTGTTCTGATCAGGATACGATTACTGTTCGGAGTAATAATTTTTACATTAGTGCAGGTACTGGCGATACAATCTGTGTAGATACGTTTGGTTTACAGGCTTCGACCTATGATGTTACTGATAGTGTAGGCTGGAGTATTCCAGGTGGTGACGGAATATTTGATAGAACAGATACAAATGTCACAGTAATTAGGAATTTAAGTCCAGGAGTTAATACGTTAAGGTGGAGTGTGTCCCATAATGGCTGTAGTAAATATGCAGATGTAGTAGTGGTCAACAATGAACCATCAGAGCCGGAGATATTAACACAAAATGATACTACAGTATGTGATGGTCAGATAACTCTTAGAGCCAATAGCCCTGCTCAGGGTGCAGGCTATTGGTCCCAATTATCTGGGAACGGCTTGTCAGATACAGCTACTACCAACGTAGTAACAGTAACGGATTTAGCTCCTAACACAAATATCTTTAAATGGACTGTAGAGAAGGGCAAGTGTAGTAAAGAGGCAACGGTTAATGTAATTAATAACCAGGTAACGAGCAATGCTGGTAGAGATGATACGATATGTAAGTCTATCTATACCATGTTGGCAACAGCTCCGCCGCCAGGAGCAACAGGAGTATGGCATGATGTGAGTGGCACAGGAATAGTTATTGCAGATACCGCAAATCCCAATACCGTAGTAAGCGGATTACCACAGCAAACGGCTGTAACCTTGTCATGGACGGTAAGTAAAGGAAGATGCTCTGATGTAGATTATGTAAAGATAACTAATTTAGGTGTAACTGCTACAGCTAAAGATACAACTGTATGTGATACAACGGCTTTGTTGATAGCTAATGACCCTGCTTCTTTTACTATGTCGCCAGCACATGGTAAATGGATAATTGCTAGCGGCGCCAGCGTCTGGATTGAGAATGATACATTACATAATACCACAATAAATGGGTTGCCTTATTTGAATACAACTACTTTGTATTGGAAGATATATAATGATTATGGCTGCTCTGATTCTACACAGGTAAGTGTGGTAAACAAAGGTTTTAGAGTAGGCGTCTCCGGACCAACTGAAATATGCGAAAATGATTATGTTACATTAAAGGGAGATACAGTACCAGGCTGGACAGGCTTGTGGAAGTTGGGTTCAGGCAATGCTTCATTTAGTGATACAACAAATTACATTACACAAGTATCAGAGCTTGCTTATGGCGTAAACAAAGTTAAATGGATAGTAACAGCAAATGGTTGCTCTGATTCAGCAGAATATACAATAACTAATAATCAACCTTACGAAGTCAGAATCGACGCGCCATTTGGTGATGATACGATTAGTTGTGATGGCTCTGTAACACTACAGGCTAAAAAGCCAGATAGAGGTACAGGTAAATGGATCGTAGCTTATGGAACTGGTACAATCGCAAATTCCACGGCTACCACAACAACAGTTACAGGTTTACAACCTGGGAAGAATACGTTTGAGTGGCAGGTTGAGTATAATGGCTGTACGAGGAGTGCCTATATAGATGTGTATAATTATGCAGTAATAAGCAATGCTGGACAGGATGACACGGTCTGTGGTCCCCAAGCCGACCTTGCAGCAGTATTACCTAGTGCACCTGGAGTAAGTGGTTATTGGTCTGACCCAAGTTCGGTTGGAGTAGAATTTAATAACAGTACAGACCCACATACAACTGCAATTAACTTACCTTTAGGTACTACACCATTAACTTGGACAGTGCAACATACAAGATGTAAAGCAACAGATACAGTTTTGATTACTAATATGGCAGTCTATGCTCAGGTTGACAGTGATTATATTTATACTTGTGATACAGGCACTACATTGAATGCTTATGATCCAGAGAGTCAGAGTGCAGAGGGTTATTGGAAGAGTTTAGTAAGTGGTGTTACAATAGATGATAGTACTCAGTATAATTCAACGGTCCATGGCATACCGTATCAGAGTTCGGCGTTGTTGCGTTGGGTAGTTTATAATGATCGGTGTTCGGATTCGACAGATGTAACGGTTGTGAATAATGGTTTTGTTGTAGATGCAGGAAGTGATCAGACTGTATGTTCGGATACAGCCCAGTTGAATGCCCAGTATGTAGCAGGATCAGATACAAGTTATTGGAGTGAAGTATATGGACACGGAGAATTTGATCAGTCGGATACAAATATTACTGTGGTAAGGTCTCTTAATCCTGATGTGAATACGTTTAGGTGGACAGTTAAGAAGAATGGTTGTACAGAGTATGCTGATGTATCAATAACGAACAATGAGCCATCAGATGCTATTATTTATATAAAGAATGACACTACAGTATGTGATGGACAGATAACTCTCAGAGCCAAGAGTCCAGATCAGGGAGATGGCTATTGGTCAATGTTACAGGGCTCTGGTTTGACAGGCAATGCAAGTACTAATGTGGTAACAGTAACAGGTTTGTCGCAGAATAATAATTTGTTCAGATGGACGGTAACGAAAGGTAGCTGCACGAAGTACACAGATGTCAATGTAATTAACAATCAAGTAACGAGCAATGCAGGCCCAGACGATACAATATGCGAGTCAAGTTATACGATGTTGGCAACGGCACCGCAAACTGGAGCAACCGGAGTATGGCATGATGAGAGTGGTGTAGGAATAAGTATTGCAGATACTAATAATCCAAATACTGTAGTAAGCAATATACCGCAGCAAACTACTGTAACGTTGTCTTGGACAGTAAGTAATAATAACTGTAAATCAGTAGATTATGTAAGTATAACAAATCTTGGCGTTACGGCCAAAGCTAAAGATACAACAGTATGTGATACAAGTGCCTTGTTAATAGCCAATGACCCAGGTGCTTTCACTAAGTCTCCAGCCCATGGCAAATGGATTATAGCAAGTGGCACTGGTCTATGGTTGGATAATGATACGATGCCAAATACTACAATAAATGGTTTACAGACACTGAGTACGACAACTCTGTATTGGAAGATATATAATGATTATGGATGTTCAGATTCAGATCAGGTGTCAGTAGTTAATAAAGGATTCAAAGTTAGCATATCCGGTAATCCGGATATATGCGATAATGACTATACTACATTAAAGGGTGATACAGTACCAGGATGGACAGGCCGTTGGAAATTGGCAAGTGGACAGTTTACAATTGTTGATTCTACAAATTATATTACTAATATCACTAATGTTAACTATGGTACTAATACTATTAGATGGGTGGTAGAAGCTAACGGCTGTTCAGATTCAACTGAATTTACAATTAATAATAATCAGCCATATCCAGTAGAAATAATAGGCCCGTTTGGTGATGATACTATTACTTGTAATGGACATGTTAAGTTGCAAGCAAGAGAATTGAATGCCGGTACTGGTACTTGGAAACAGGTATATGGTTCTGGAGCTGTCATTGCAAGTCCAAATTCTGCGACTACAGATGTTACCGGATTATCTCCTGGTAAGAATAGATTTGAGTGGCAGGTTGACTACAATGGTTGTGTCCGAAGCGCCTTTATTGATGTTTATAATTATGGCGTTACAAGTAGTGCGGGAGAAGATGATACAGTATGTGCATCACAAACAACACTTGCTGCGACCTTGCCTAATACACAAGGTGTGAGCGGATATTGGTCTGATCCAGGAGGGGCTGGGGTTATTTTCTCAAATAGTACAGACCCACATTCTGATGTTTCTAATTTGCCTGTAGGAATTACTTCTTTGACATGGACAGTAGTTCACGATAAATGTTACGCAGTTGATACAGTATTGATTAATAATATGTCAGTTGTTGCTCAGGTAGATAGCGATTATATTTATACCTGTGATACAACTGCAACTCTGAATGCTTACGATCCATCACTCCAGAGTGCAAATGGCTATTGGCATAGTTTGATATCTGGGGTTGTGGTTGATAATAGTACCAAATATAATTCAACTGTTCATGGAATACAGTATCAGCATTCTGCACTTTTGCGCTGGATAGTATATAATGCTAAATGCGTGGATTCTACAGACGTAACAGTGGTAAATAATGGTTTTGTAATTGATGCAGGAAACGATAAATCAACATGCTCTGATACAGCACAGTTGAATGCTCAGGTTATGTCTGGCGCTGATACAAGCTATTGGACAGTATCCTTTGGTAAAGGTGCTTTTGATGATACTACCCTGGCTAATACAATTGTGAGAAATTTGGGCTCAGGCAGTAATATATTTACTTGGACAGTTGGTAAAGATGGTTGTTATGCAACTGATCAAGTAACGATTACTAATAATTCTATTACAACTTACGCAGGTGATGATCAGAATATATGTGAAGATAGTACTCAATTGAATGCTCAGGATCCTTCAACCATAGGAGGTACTGGCTATTGGACACGTATTTCTGGCCAGGGAACTTTTGGAGATTCGACAGTTTATAATACTTACATAAAGGGCTTGCGTCGTGGTTCTAATACTCTTAGATGGACAGTTACAGCTAATGGTTGTACGGCTTATGATGATGTGGTTATAAATAATAATTCATTTGATGTGGATGCAGGGAATTATACTCCTGTATGTGCAGATACAGTACTTCTTAAAGCTCAGAATGTTGAAGGCGGACAAGGTTATTGGTCCGTCCAGGGAAGCTCTCCAGCAACAATTGATAGAACTGATACAAATATTACGGTGGCTCGACATCTCCAGCAAGGCACGAATAATTTCCGCTGGACTGTTACTAAGAATGGATGTACTTTCTATGATGATGCGGCTGTTGTTAATAATTTACCAGATTTACCAGTTATAGTAAGTCCAGTAAGTCCAGATACAGTATGTAATAGCACTGTCTCTCTTCAGGCACAGACGCCAGAATCAGGCGTTACTGGCGCTTGGTCTTACACAGGGAGTGGCGGAAATATTACAAATTCGACAAACACAACGACAACTGTAACTGACCTTAATCCAGGTACAACCCAGTTTATATGGACAGTAACACATAATGGGTGTTATCTCTCTACTTCTGTTACTGTAGTTAATGGAGCAGTTGTTGCTAATGGTGGCTCTGATCAAAAAGACTTGTGTCAAGATTACGCAAGCTTAGCAGCAGTCAAACCATTGTCTCCTGCAATAGGGTGGTGGTCAAAGGCAGACGGTCAGCCAGGAATTATTGCAGATACATCAGATCCAAATACCCAAATAACAAATCTTGGATATGGAGAAAATAAATTTGTTTGGAATGTTAAAAAAGGTAGATGTTCTGACGAAGATACTGTATTAATAATAAATAATTCTGCGTCTCCAGCCATTGTTAACCAAGTACCACAGACCTGTACAGGTGAAGCATACCTGACAGCAACAGCGCCATCTTATGGTACAGGCGAGTGGAGTTACATAGGAGCAGACTCAGCTCAGATAGAATCTCCAACAAGTGCAAATACTAAGGTTACAAAACTGAGTTATGGAGCAAACAAGTTCAAATGGACTGTAACTAATGTTACACCTTATGCAACATGTACCAGCGACACCACACTGACTGTCCTTAATTATCAGTTTACAGTTGATGCAGGTGAAGATAAAATTCTATGTGATAGCGTGTTCCATTTAAGCGCACAGACCAGACCAGACCAGGATAGCGCAAAATGGACAGTCATAGTAGGAACGCCGACAATCGAAAATACAACCGATCCTAATACTTTGGTATATATCAAGCAAGGCGGTTCTGCTATCCTTAAATGGCAAGTTTGGGAGAATGGTTGTACAGATGATGATGAGATAACGCTAAAGAACGATGCTGTGACTGCTGTTGCTTATAAGCAGGAAGTATGTGATACTACTGTCAATCTGCAGGCAATAGCTCCATCAAGTGGCAATAGCGGCTATTGGTCTAGTAGTTATTCTGATATCTCATTTAGTCCGAATAATTCTCAGTATAATGCCACAGCAAATGGTCTGCATCCAGGGGCTAATCAGTTTACATGGCATGTATATAATAGTCATTGTAAGGATTCTACAAGTATTGTCGTCAATTACCTTATACCTTATGCTTATGCTGGAGCAGATCAAGATATTTGTGGTACGAATTATACTCTGGGAGCTAATAATCCAGCATTAGAGGGTGGCTCTGGTAAATGGGATGTTTATCAAGGTTCAGCAGAGTTTGATAATGATACACTCTATAATACGGTAGTAAGGGGACTGAGTAAAGGAACAAATATTTTGTCGTGGACGGTTACAGTTAGGGCTTGTCATAATACAGATTTTGTAACCATAAATAATTTGCAACCTACTGTCTCTGTCGGAGAAGACCAAGAGATTTGCGATTCAACGACGTCTCTATCTGGGAACACACCAGATACAAGTCTTGGTGAACATGGCTATTGGACAAAAATAACGCCTGGTCCCCATTGGTTCGAAGATTCTACAAATCCGACGACTAAGGTTTATGGAATTCAGCCAGGCTCAGAGGTCTTCCGCTGGACTATCAAGAATGGCTCTTGTGAAGCACATGCTGACTTGACTGTGGTTAATAATTCAGTAGTAGCAGCGGCAGGAGATGATCGCGCTATATGTACTGATTCTGCCCAGCTGACAGCCTTTTTGCCGTCTAACTCTACGGGTGAGTGGTCAATCGTTACACCAGGCCCTGCTGTGGAAGATTCGACGTTATATAATACCTGGGTAAGGCATCTTAATTTTGGTGATAATACTTTTAAATGGACTGTTCACAAGGGAATATGTAGCTCCTCAGATCTGGTAACAATAACTAACAATGCGCCACCTGTTAATGCAGGAGATGATCAACAGATATGTGTAGATCACACGACATTGTTTGGTAGCCTGCCGCCTTCTGGTGCAACTGGTATTTGGCGATTAGTCGGTGGTGGTGGAAATATTGTAGATTCTACAAAGAATGTCACACAGGTAACGAACCTTAGCGCAGGTGCTAATGTTCTGACTTGGACGGTTTATTATAAGGGTTGTTCTAATACAGATGAAGTTTTAGTTACAGATAATGAATTACCGGTTGACGCTGGTGCCGACGAACCTGCTTTGTGTGATGATAAATTTGAATTAAATGCTAATCCACCTGATTCGGGAGCAACTGGTCATTGGCAGGTTGTAGCCGGTTATGGTGAGATAGAGCATCCTGATTCTAATATTACATGGGTAAGGAATCTCGCTCGTGGTGAAAATGTATTGCGTTGGACAGTGAGCAAGAATGGTTGCTCTAATTATGATGAAATAACGATTAATAACATAACGCCTACGCAGGCAATAACGATAGGAACAAAAGATGTATGTCAAGATTATACAACAATAACTGGCAATGAGCCCAGGTATGGTGTAGGACACTGGGAAGTTGTTACATCATCTTCGGCCGTTGAAATAGATAATAGTTTGGCAAATTCAACAGTGGTCAGAAATCTGGCAAAAGGACCTAATCAGTTTGCCTGGGTCATAGTTGACACAACTACAGGTTGTTCAACTTCTGATACTGTCAGAATTAACAATAATTCGGTTGTATCTTCGGCAGGATTGGATAAGGAGATCTGTGTTGATACGTTCCAGCTTGAAGCTGTCAATCCAGTGCCAGATTCTGGATATTGGACAGTTGTTACTCCTGGTGGCAAGATAGCTTCCAGTGATGTTAATAACCCCAAGGCAGTTGTCAGAAACTTACCTACAGGAGCAAATATCTTGAGATGGACAGTTTACAATGGTAGTTGTTCTGCTTATGATGACGTGATTATAACTAATAATAAGCCTACGCAGGCCTATGCAGGTGAAGACCAGATTTCATGTGATGGAAATGCAATATTATTGGGTAATACTCCGGCCTTGGATGAAAACGGTCTGTGGATACGCCAGAGTGGAGACGCTATTATACATGATTCTACGAGTTATTGGACATCTGTAACGAGCCTGTCACCTGGCAAGAACACGTTTATTTGGAAGATTACACGCGGTATATGCTCAAGTTATGATACTATTAATGTGGTAAATCATAACATACTTGTAGATGCTGGATATAATCAGACAGTATGTAATTACGATACTACAGTACTTAGAGGTAATCCACCATCTGCTGGTGTTAAGGGGTATTGGACGTTGACAGGTGGCCAGGGTGATATAGATAATTCTTCTAGTTATACCACAGTAGTTAGAAATCTTGGCCCAGGAAGCAATACATTCCGCTGGACACTGCATGATAGTGTTTGCTCTAATTATGATGAGGTCGTCGTTGTCAATAATACACCTACTCAGGCTAAGGTTTGCTATGATTCTGTACAGGTATGTGAGGACCATACCACATTATGTGCTAATTCGCCAACAGGTATAGAAAAAGGTTACTGGACATTGGCAGCAGGTTATGCAGAATTCGAAAATAGTAATAGTCCATCGACAAATGTTTATAATTTGAGTAAGGATGTTACTTTATTGTGGCATATTTCCAAGAATGGGTGTGAGACAATAGATACTACTCGTATTTATAATGGTGCTGTAGAGGCTAACGTTACCGATGATACGCTTAAGTACTGCGGGCCTGATGGTTTCTTGGTAGCTGTCAAGCCAGTCGATACAACTGTTACCCGTTATTGGGAGTTAATTTCCGGCAGTGGTAATATTGCAGACTCTACAGCTAATTATACATCGGTAAGTAATTTGGCTTTGGGTGCTAACATCTTCCGTTGGCATGTCATAGGAAGCAGGTGCAGCGCATACAAAGATGTTGTAGTGTTTAACAATAAATATCCAGCCAGTGCTAACCTGGCAGCTAATAATCCTATATGTGACTCACAAGTGGTCGTTATGGGTAATCCACCAGATGCTGGAGCTACAGGTGTTTGGTCTGTTGCTTCGGGTTCGTCTGATATAACTTTTGATTCGCCAAATTCACCGACAACAGTAGTGCGTAATTTGGGACTTGGAGTTACATCACTTAAGTGGAGTATAATAAAAGATGGGTGCGAGAATTACGATACAGTTATTGTTATGAACAATTCTGTACATGCTAACGCAGGTAATGATGTTACAGTCTGTGATACAGACGAGACAATTTCAATCACGGCCAATGATCCACTCACAGCAAATGGACGATATGGTTATTGGGCCGTTGTCAGTGGACATGTTGATATTGCAGATAGTACAGCTTATGCTACTACGGTTACACATGTTGCCTATGGTGCAAATACACTTAAGTGGACTGTTGTGGGTAAAGGATGTCAGGACGAAGACCAGATGATTGTAAGTAATAATCACTTTACTGTATCGGCAGGAGCAGACTTCGCAGTTTGTGATACAACTGCTATCCTTACAGGAACAGACCCTGCACCCGATGGTACCGGTATTTGGACTGTTTCAGGTAATGGTTGGTTTGAGAATCCAACTAGCTATAAAACACGTGTCAATGGGCTGACACCAGGTAGCAATACATATATCTGGACAGTTACCAAGAATGGCT
The DNA here is from genome assembly GCA_027015275.1 of Bacteroidales bacterium. Taxonomy (GTDB): domain Bacteria; phylum Bacteroidota; class Bacteroidia; order Bacteroidales; family S143-33; genus S143-33. Next base: position 13,075 of record JALWCU010000314.1, read on the forward strand.
GTACGGCTTCTGATCAAGTAGTGGTTACTAATGCTATACCAACTGCTTTTGCCGGGGGTGATATAGCTATATGTACTGATACATTCCAATTAAAAGCTACACCACCAGATAAAGGTTCAGGTACATGGACAATCGTCAGTGGTGGTGGAAATGTTGTTGACCCATCTAATCCAAACTCTGTTGTTCGAGATTTAGCTAAGGGTGATAATATTTTGCGGTGGACAGTACGGTACCTGACATGCACTGCACATGACGATGTGACAGTTACGAATAATCAGGTAACAGCAACAGCCGGTATTGATCAGCAAGTTTGTGATACTGTAGCATACATGGCAGCAGATCCTCCAGGACCTGGTGGCCATGGTGTATGGACATTAGAAGCTGGAGGTGGCTGGTTTGTTGATTCCACACTGTTTAATACAGCAGTTTATGGGCTAAATGATGGCAAGAATACTTATCGTTGGACTGTATATAATAATGGCTGTGAGAATAGCACCTTAGTAAGTGTAGTAAATAATAGATTCTCAGTTAATGCTGGTAAAGATACGGTTGTGTTTGTGCCAAATACAACACTTAATGCCGATTCTTGGTCAGGCACATTCCCATATTCTGGTAAGTGGTCAATTGTGGCAGGTGGCGGTAATTTTGCCGATGCTAATAGTCCAACGACCGATGTTTCTAGCTTAAACTATGGCGTGAATACATATCGATGGTTTGTAACAGATAATTCAACGGGTTGTACGGCTTACGATGATGTGAATGTAACTTATGTTGGGCTTAACGTTAATGCGGGTGCAGACCAGAATATTTGTAGGGATTCCACAAAGCTCAATGCACAGGGGATACCCAATTCGGTTGAGTACTGGAGCGTAGTCCAGGGTGGCGGTAAATTTGAAGATCCTACAAGTCCTACGACTAAGGTTACGGATTTGCCACGTGGTGTTAATATCTTTAGATGGAATGTAGTAAAGAATGGTTTTGCTACTTATGATGAAGTTAGGGTAACGAATTATAAATTTGATACTTATGCAGGCGAAGATCAAGATTTATGTGACGATAGTACACACCTGGATGCTGAATACATGTATAGTTATTCTGTACCATTGTCAAACCCAGATAGCGTAAAGGCTGAATGGCAGATATTGTCAGGCGGTGGTAATATAACTAATACTACTTCAGCCCATACTAGTGTTACAGACTTAAATCCTGGCGTTAATATAATACGTTGGCGAGTTGAAAGGACAGACTTCCCAGGAACAGGTGTTTGTGCTTCGAGTGATACATTAAAGCTTGTTTATCATAAACTTCCGAAGACAAGTTTCGCTACAGTGCCAGATGTGGCAGAAGGCTGTAGCCCGTTGAGCGTGTCGTTCTATAATACTACACCTACTTTTGATACAATTCCAGGTACCGAGTATTATTGGAATATTGCTAATAAGGCTCTTATTAAAGCAGGATATAATGATACTATAAACAGAACATTCGTTAACGAGTCTAAGCAAGATTCACTTTATCCTATCTGGTTAATAGCACAGGCAAACGTTGCGGCAGGCGTAGTATGCCGTGATACTGCTTATGGTCAAGTAGTTGTACATCCAGTACCGACTATTAGATTTACAGCGCCGATTTATTCTGTTTATTCTGTTGGTTTGCAGATACCTATAGAAGTATCACGTGAGACAGATAGAAACTGTGATCGTTATCAATGGGACTTTGGAGACGGGACAGGTGTTGTCTCAGACGTTCTTGATAGCTCATTCACACATACTTATAATACATGGGGGGATTATACACTTAGTCTAACTGGATGGCGGGAACAATGTGAAAATTCTTATTCACTTACGATTCATATTGAGCCACCAGAACCTGTTGCTGAGCCTAATTCCACGAATAATGCTCAAGGCTGTGCACCTTTGACAGTTCCTCTATATGCACAAGTTTTGTACACAACTGACGGTGTATCCCAGTATAAGTGGATTATAAAACGTGCGCGTGATACTTCTGTCGTAGCCGAATTGCACGAAAAGGATGTTTACTACACATTTACTGATCCAGGGACATATTTAGCAGAGTTGTGGGTTACAGCAGAAGGAACATTACCTGAACCATGGTCATGGGCATTCATACGGACAGATACTATAGTAGTATTCCCGAAGCCAACAGCCGACTTTACAGCAGAACCTATGCAAGTTACAGTAGGTGAATTGGTTAAGTGCTTTAACTATTCCAAAGGCGCTACCAAGTATTTCTGGAACTTTGGATATCCTGATTCAACCATGACCTCTACTGAGTTTGAACCTACTGTGGCATATCCGAAGGAGGGCCAGTATTACATAACTTTGAAGGTCGAGTCTGATCATTATTGTACTGATACGAAGACACTACAAGAACCTATAGTAGTGCTTCAAGAAGGGGAGCTGTTGTTCCCGACAGCGTTTATACCTACATCGAATATTGAACTTAATAGAATATTTAAACCAAGGTATAGAGGAGAAGTTGTTGATTATGAGTTGGATATTTATGACCGTTGGGGACAATTAATATTCGTTAGTCATGATATAAATACTGGCTGGGATGGTACGATTAATGGTAAGTTAGCACCGCAGGATGTCTATGCCTATAAGTGTGATGTTAAGTTCAAGACTGGTCAACGAAAGACTTATGCGGGTAGTGTGACACTGCTTAGATAAGCTGTAGTTTAGACGGAGGCATCGTTGATGATTGCCTCCGTTTTTTTGTTTTGTATGGTTAAATTGGTTAAGTAGCTTAATATAGTTTATTAATAACGGTTTGGACTTGTTCGATTGTGTTTGCCGGTATTATTTTGCCATAGCTTTTGTCGTCTATAGTTTTAGTAGCTAAGTTTTTTGCCCAGCCATCAAAGGAAGTGATTGCAATTATTGTCTTGTCTTTTTGCCATGCCAGAGCCATCTCAGATAGTGTGCCAGCACCGCCACCGATAGCGATTAGAATATGGGCGGTATTAACTATTAGTACGTTTCTTGCTTTATCCATTCCAGAAGGGATGACATAGTCGCAGTATTCGTTAGCATAAGATGCCAATGCTTGTGGTATGATACAGATACTATTTGAGTCTGGGATATTTGCTTCTTTGACCCCACGTGCAGCAGCTTCCATTACACCACCAAGACCACCGCAGACAATGCTATAGCCCCTCTGAGCTAATGTTTTGGACAAGTTTTGTGTGAAAGCATACATTTCATGTGTACATAGGGGAGCAGATGAACCGATAATTCCAACAATTTTTTTCATATCACAGTGTTGATTTTGTAAATTAGTGAAAAAATCTAAGAACAATACCAAATTTATTGAAATTAAATTGAACTCTATATAAGCAGGTTGAGATATTTTGATTATGGTGTATTTAAAAAAAATTCTTTCTAAAAAATGGTTGGATTTGCAAATGCTAAAATAAATATTGGACTGCACGTTCTCTCGCAGAGAAGCGACGGCTATCATGAGATAGAGACAGTTTTTTATCCACTGATGGGGTTGAGAGATGTAGTGGAGATTGTACAGAGCAGTTCGACGGATATTGTGAGTACAGGACTGACAATGGATGTACCGCTGGAGAAGAATTTGATTTTTTGGGCTTATCAAATGTTACGAGAAGATTTTGGGCTGGGTGAGGTGATGTTTTATTTGCACAAAGTTATTCCCATGGGAGCTGGACTGGGCGGTGGTTCAGCCGATGCAGCCGTGATACTCGAGCTACTGAATAAGCAATTTAATTTGGGATTGAGCAGGGAAAGTTTACAGAGATATGCAAGCAGGTTGGGTGCAGATTGTAGTTTTTTCGTTTATAATGTGCCAATGCTCGCAAGTGGTATAGGTGAGATTTTGAAACCAGTGGACCTGGATTTGGATCAATTTAATATTGTTGTTGTCAAGCCCAGATTTAGTATAAGTACAGCTCATGCTTATTCCCTGGTAAGGTCTAGAGAACATGAGATTACCCTGTCACAGTTGATTTCATTGCCCGTGGAGGAGTGGCGTGATAGTATTGTTAATGATTTTGAGCAGGCTTTGTTTCCAGTTTATCCGCAGCTAAAAAGTTTAAAGCAGAGATTATATGATTTAGGCGCTATTTACGTTTCTTTGTCAGGGAGTGGGTCGGCAATTTATGGGATATTTGAAGAAAAAATAGAGCTGGGTGATTTGGATAGAGATTATGAATTTGTCTGGCAATCAAAAAAATGAGGATATGAAAAGAGTAATTTCTTTTTTTATAGTATTGTCTGTATGCATAGTCGTTAGGGCACAGCATATAGATCCTTCTTTTGTCCGCCGTTATGACGAGTCGGCTTTTGATATTTATAATAAGATTCTTAGTCAGAGAGAGAACCAGGTGTTTTCGCCTTTGTTTTTGAGCGAAAGTTTTTCGGGGTTATACTGTGGGTCGCTTGGTATAGTCAGGGACCAGCTACAATACGTATTTGGCTACCCAGAGGAAGATAAACAGTTTTTCTTTTTGCAGAAGTTTTTCAAGAATTTGACCCTTGCCAATAATAATTATAATACTCGCATTGAGTCTTTTGTGGGTATGGTTATGCAGGATAGTTTGCGAAGGTTTCTGCGTCAAGAATTTATACAGAAGTTAGGTATGTTGGATATTGACACACTGATATTTACAAACTTGCGTTCGTTGAAAGGTGAGAGATTAGACAGTCTCAATGATATGATTCATAATTATACGATAGAAAAGCTACCAAGGCCGTTCATAGCTGGTGATATTGAGCCCAAAGGTGGAATAATGCTTTTTTCGTCGGCTAAATTTAGTGGCAATTGGGCTCAAAATTTCACTGAGATTTTTCGTGCACCATTTTATTTGGATAATTATGGTAGGCATACGAAAAGTATTAATTATATGACAGTTACAGGGTACTTTAGATACGGTCAAGGACAGGATTATGATGTAGTAGAGCTTCCTTATGAGAACAATCGTTTAGCGCTGATGATAATTATCCCACATCCGAACGTTGACATTAATGAGCTAAAAAAACGCATAAGTTTTGACGCATACTCATTGGTAGTAAATTCCCTGAGGCGTCAGAAGATAAGATTGTTTTTGCCTATGGTAGATATTCATTCAGACTTTAGCCTACGTGATACGTTGCAGGCATTATTGCCTCAGGCTTTTCGTTATGGTGCTAATTTTTCAAAGATGGTTCGCAAGTTAGTATATGTTGATCAGGTTTATCAGGCCGTATCATTCGTAATAGAGTCAGAACGCACTTTGCCATTCCGTCGTTTTATAGATTTTAAGGCCGAGCAACAGAGGAATAAGATTGTTTTTATCAATCATCCCTTTATTTTCATAGTGCGTGATATTAGTTCTAATGCTATATTGTTTATGGGTCATGTTTATAAACCGATTTAGAGATGCAGAATAAGAAATTTTTGGAACATTTGTCCATGGTCTTAAATAATCTGTTTCAGACAGATTCTTTTGCACTTACAGAAGATCAATTAGTGCATATATATTCGCCAGAATTTCTGGTAGGTGTGCATAGTGTAGTGAGAGACCTGGATCAGTTTAGCCAAATAAGTATGAGTGATTTATTTTCAGCAATAGAAAAAGTTGTCAACAGACTTAAAAATTCTGATTTAGAAATTATACGTTTGATTATAGTATCGACAAATAGTGAGGAAGATTTGATAACTAATTTCATTCAATTCCTGCAAGAAAAACAGAATATTGAGGCTACAATAGAGTTTTGGGGTTGGGAAACAATCCAGAATATTTTCCGGCAGTTTCCTGCCCCATCGACTGGCAAGTTGCAAATAGGGGACAAGCAGAATTTGAATTTTGTCCCAACGGCTAATATTTATATGCTCTTTGGTATTGATGGAGTTCTTCGTGAGATAGATGAGGCAGTTGATAGTTCATTAAACCCTGTAGTTATATATAATCCTTTGCCTGGAACAGGCAAAACAGCTGTTTTATTGGCTTATGCCTTTCATTATGATTACCAAAAAAAAATTGATCATTATGCCTTTGTTAGTGTTACAGGTAATCTGAAAGTAGATTTTGTCTCGGCTTTTGACGGGTATATAGGTTTTGCTTATAGTCCCCTTGTGAACTTAGATGAAAATTTGGATTTATTGCTCGAGATGTTAAATAAGGTTTCTGGACGTAATTTATTACTTATAGACGGTATTAATGGCGTGGAGCAGTCAGTGGAATTGATACGTGTTTCGTCAAAGCTGAAATGGAAAATTCTTGTTACCTCGCAGTTCCGCATCTTTAGCCTAAAAAATATTTTCTTGCGGTATCCTGATGACCAGGATGCTGAGAAAATATTTTCGTATTTTTTTGAGGATATAGAGGTTGATGATACTGTAAAGAATCTCCTTGATAAGGTGTCTTATCATCCTTTTATGATAGTTTTTATGGCCAGATTCTTGAGCCATTATGCCGATAGTATGAGCGTCAATGATTTGCTTGCTATGCTCAGTGAAAAGGATAAGAGTATTTATCATTTGCGTGATTATATTGACACACGTCTGTCTAAGGACAAGCAAGTGTTAGTTAGAAATTTGTTGAAATATATAATGGCTATTTTTGACTATCAGGTATATAATTTTTCAGCATTGGAGCGACAAATTCTGTTGCTGGCGAGTGTCTTGCCGGATAGATTTACAACGTTTTCTCATCTGCAGGAAATATTAGGCATGGAAGACAATGAAAATTTTTCGGATACAGTATTGACTATCCTTAGCAAGGGTTGGTTGGAAGCAGACAAGGATAAGTTTCGTGTGCCGCTTTTGGTGCGTTCTGTTCTGCATAAGAAATTTAGACCGTCGCCTTTGAATCTGAAGTTTTATTTGAGTTTTTTGATACAGCGTTTGTCGCTTTCTACAGACAAAGCTTTGCAGTGGCTGGATTATGCATCGACATTAGTGCATAATATTGTCAAATTAAATATTGATGTAGCTAATTTAGTTCTACTTCTGGCACATCATTACGACAATCTGGGCGCAGAGCAAGATGCTCTTGCCAATTATGAATATGCAGGTTATATCATAGAACAGATTTATAATGAGACAAATGATGTAGAATTATTAGAGCCACTGGCGCGGATATGGGATAGAGTTGATCGTACAGAGCGATCTGTTTTTTATGCCGAAACATTGCTTGCTGAGCTCGAGAGAGAGCAAGATCAGAGTGCACAATTGGTTGAATGGTATCAATTTGTTTCGCAGCTTTATTATAAATTGGATAATTATCAGAAGGCGATCAGCTATGCAGATAGAGCAGTAGATATAGCCACAATGTTGTTTGGTAAAGATGACCTACGTCTGATAGAGGCCCAGGAATATCATCAGTTCTTAAGTCAAGCATATAATGAATCTCACCAAAAAAGCATAAAAAAACAATGGCTAAGAAGGTTTTTTACATAATCCTGCTGGTCTTTTGGGCCATAACAGCAAACGGCCAATCACTGTCCAAGGGCTTTAAATATTTTAATCAAGGCAAATTCGATAGGGCTCGTAATGTCTTTGAGAAGTATATTAACCATCGTCAGGAACTGCCAGTGGCGTATTATGGGTTATCACTGGTATATAATGATTCTCTTTATCACAGTCATGACACTTATAAGGCTTATGAGTATATAAAGATTGCACTGAGATATTATAAACGTTATCCTATGGTGCAGCGCAAAGAGTGGAAAAAAAATTATGGATTCGATTATAAGACGCTTGTTGCACAACATGATAGCATTGTTAACCCACAGATGAGGAAGGCTCTTTCCACTAGGGATATTACTAAAATTAACGAATTTATTGTTAAGTACTCACAGAGTCCGCAGTCAGACAGTGCTCGACTGTTCATCGATAGTGTATATTTGCAGGAAGCAATACGTGCAAATACTATTGAGGCTTATAGAAAATATCTCAAGGAACATGTCCAGTCGCGTTATACGGTCAGAGCTAAAAAATTACTTATGAAGCTATGGAACAGAGAGTTTCACCGTGCTTATTCAACATTAGAACTCAGTACTATGGAGAGATTTGAAAAAAAATATCCAGATTATCCATACAATCAAGATAGCGTTATTTTCTATAAAAATCTGGCTATTAAGGCACGGCAGCTCATGCTTTATGCGCCCTACAAGAAAGAGTTTCTGAATCAGTATATTAAGTTTATCCATGCTGCTGCACCAATGGAGCCGGCTTATCTTACGTTATTGAAATTAGCAGAACCAGCCTTGATGAAGCATGATTTCACTTCTGCTATAGATACATTGGAAAAATACAAGAAATTTTTTCCAAGAAATCACAGAATAGATACTCTCATAGCGATTTTACAAAGGCCAGACAAGCCTCTTGTGCGGCGTCCAGCTCCGGGTTATATAAATACCCCTGATGGTTTTGAGCTGATGCCTGTGATTACGGCCGACGGTAAGACAATGTTTTTCTGTGGAGAAAAACGTAAGGACAACCTTGGGCAAGAGGATATTTATGTTTCTCATTTTGCAGGAGGCAAATGGCAGAAGCCAAGTGTTGTTGAGGACCTGAGCACAATGTTTGGTAATGAAGCACCTTTGTCTGTTTCGGCCGATGGTAATACGTTGCTTTATTTTAGTAATGGCAATGTATATGTGAGCCACAAAACAAAATCTGGTTGGTCCTATTCTAAGGAAATCAAGGCAATAAATAGCAGTTTCTGGGATGCAGATGCCTTTATCACAGCCGATGGTAATGCAATACTCTTTGTTTCAGACCGCCCAAATCCTTCGGGTGATTATCATCCGTTTAATCATTATTATCACGGAGGGTTTATAGGTAATACAGATATCTGGGTGGTTGTGCGCAAGGGTGATCATTGGTCAAAACCTATTAACCTGGGCAAAGTAATTAATACTCCATATTCTGAGCGTACGCCATTTCTGCACTCAGATATGCACACTTTGTACTTTGCTTCCGATGGTCATGCTTCCTTAGGCAGTATGGATTTGTTTGTTTCTCATCGCCTGAGTGATACGAGCTGGACACAATGGTCAGAGCCTGTTAATTTGGGAAAATGGTTTAATTCACCGCAGAAAGAATATGGATATTCTATCACTACAGACGGCAAAATGGCTTATTATGCACTTTTCGATACAGCGCAATCAGATATTTACACAGTAAATTTACCGCAAAAAGCCAAGCCGAAAATGGTCGTTACTGTCTATGGACATGTCTATGATGTGGACAGCAATCGCCTTTCGGCAAATATGATATGGGAAGATTTGGAAACTGGCAAGCAACTGGGGCAACTGCAAACAGACCCCAGGACTGGGTATTATGTGATACCATTGCCAGCAGGTAAAAATTACGGTTTTTATGTACAGTGCAAGGGATATTATCCGTCTGCTAATAATTTAGATTTGCGTAATTATGAAGGAAAGGGAAAAATTGAGCATGACTTTGTTCTGACACCTTTGTCAAAGATGATTAGTCAGGGCGTAGCAGTGCGACTTAACAATATTTTCTTTGACTTTGATAGCGATCATCTACGCCCAGAATCATACCCTGAGTTGAGGCGTCTTGCACAAATAATTAAGCAGAATCCGAATCTGCAATTTGAAATATCCGGACATACAGATAGCGTTGGCACAGCGTCTTATAATAAAGATCTATCCCAGCGGCGTGCAAGGGCAGTCAGAGATTACCTGGTTGCACAGGGATGTAATCCGCGTCAATTGGTGGTCAAAGGTTATGGTTATTCACGTCCAATAGCCGACAATAAGACAGAAAAAGGACGCCAGGCAAATCGCCGGGTGGAAGTCAGAATAATAGGCAAGTTAAAGTAAGGACCTTGGTGTAGTTCTGCGTTTGCATTTTGACCTCATGGAGTTATAGCAAACAGTTTATTTGTTTAAATTATTGTTAATGAACTTAATAACTTCTGCTATAGCGTGATTATTGTGATCTGCGGTGCTATTAAAGCGATTTTTTAGGTCGTGTGGTGCGTTATCTACAACGAATGGAAAAGCGACAAACTCAAGTAAGCTAAGATCATTATAATCATTGCCAATTCCTATGGTATTCCTGTGCTCAATGCCAAGCATTTTGCATAACCATTGTGCTGTTTTACCTTTGTTAACTCTGTGATCATATATTTCGAGCCATATCTGCTGATGTGTAAAGGGTGATGTTGTTCGAGTGATTGAAATTTCGCCTTGAAGTGATTTGAGCATGTCAACGAGATCATCGAACATCTGTTCCTCGGCAGTGAGCATGCAAATAATGCAAGTGCTTTCGTTGATTTGGCTTAGATTTTCTAACTCAGCTATGTATTGTTTGTAGTAATCATTGCGCATTTGTAGATCTGGTGGAATATAGTTCCCTATATGATAAAAATAATAATGTGTATCAGGTATGGGGCGGTGCACAGTAAATGTAATACCTTCGTTTATCAGTATTTTAGCTGCTTGTCGGGTAATATGTGCATTGAGATTTTGTGAATAAATCAGTTGACCAGAATGCCAGTTGATAATACCGGCGCCGTTTGAGAAGACGAGATAGTCAATGGGTAGATCCGGTGGTAGTACACGGCGTGCACTTGTCAGATTGCGGCCAGAAATAGCAACACGAATAGTGTTTTTTGCACTTTCCAGAGCTTGCATATTTTTTTGGGAAACATTTCTGTCTTGATTCAAGAGAGTTCCATCTATGTCTGTGAATAGTATAAAGGTTTTGCTTTTAGATTGCTGCATGAAGATACGATGTTTCTTTTCTGTGAAAGTAGAAAAAATTTTTTGAAAAAAATTTGGATAGAATATACGAAAATGTATATATTTGCAACGCAATTGAAGGTTGTGGAAAGCGAGTGTAGCTCAGTTGGTAGAGCACAACCTTGCCAAGGTTGGGGCCGCGGGTTCAAGTCCCGTCACTCGCTCCACCTTTTTTTTATATAGTGCCCAGGTGGCGGAAGTGGTAGACGCGCAGGACTTAAAATCCTGTGGGCCGTAAAGCCCGTGTCGGTTCGAGTCCGACCCTGGGCACGTAAAAGTGCACAAACCCGCTCTTAGAGCGGGTTTTCTTTTAATGGGCAGTTTGAAACGGGACAGTAAAATTCTAACAGGGCGAAATCTTTATAAAAGTTAAAAAGTGTATATTGTGGGGCTTAAAATAAAAAATGTATGCCCCTGAAAAGGATTTTACCTTACCTGCTCAGTTATATGAAAGCAGGTCAGTTTTGCGGATAAGCAAGTCAGTCAAGAGCTGAGCTATTTGGTCGATAGCCCATTGACGGTGAAGGAACCTTGCTTGATATAGCAGTTGTGTAGGTTTATTGGGTTTGCTGGTTTGATGTATTCCCTGATAAGTATTTTGCCAAAGTATTGTCATTGGTAATACAAAGTTATGACTTTTTTGTTTCTAAACTCTGGGACAATTGCAAGATTATACTCAGAATTGATGTAAATAATAACTCTATCTTTCAAAAGTAATAGTTTTTGAATAGGGAGATAAAAAGCATAAGAATTATTATAGTACTTATAAAGTAAGTCAGGGTCAACAATTTGCTTTGAAATGATAGTATCATTTAGTAAATAGTCAATAACACAAAGTTTTCCTAAATAAAAGGTTGCAATAAGTTGATGTTTATAATTGGTTTTAAAAACATCTGTATAAACTTGTGCTTTGCGACCTGGTATGCAGACAACGTTTTCATAACATCCAGTACCACAAGTTATTCCCCAAATAGCAGAAATAGTATCAATATACTGGCAAGAGAAAGTACCAACAGCCCAGGGTGCATAACAAATAAATTTACCATCGGGAGTATAAAATTTAACTTTAAGAAAAGCAGTCTCGTCGTTTTTTAAAAAATGCTGATATATAGCATAATAGCTTTTATTGTAATAGCAGGTATCAGACTCAAATAATTCTATTTTTTGGGCAGAAGATAGACCAGTAATGAATAAAAAAACTAAAGTTAAATAAATAGCTTTCATTTTGGTTTGTTTTGAGTCCAGAAATGGTTTTTACAGTTGTAAGTTTTATCTTTATAATTTATAGTATATAACGTTAAATTATCTGCTGGAGTATCATAGTCTGGTCTGAAAAATAATAAATTTTTAGGAAATAGACGAGAGTTGCAGAAATAGACTTTAAAAGCCGCCCAAATGGTAAATATGTTTATAATCAAGCAGATGAGTCATATATATACAAATATTGTTAACCCTTTAAAAATTGTATATGAACTGACGATTTTGATAATTAATTCCCAACCATGTATTCATAAATTATATACTAATATGAGTTTTGATAAAAAGCAGAATATCAATAAGCAAGTCTTTAGCTTCCTGAGTTTGGGCGTGTTTATTTTTCGTTAGAGATAATGTTTTGTGCTACTGTGGATATAAACAGATAATCTTTGGGAGTGTAATATAGCTTAACAAAAACTGTAGTTTTGTTTTTAAAAAGTGGGGTCAAGTTTTTGTTGTCATAAAAATCCTTATTTAAGAAAAAAGCAATAGTGTCTATTTTTCAAGCCTGTAAAATCAATCAAGTTCTTTATGTCCATTAGGTCTAAGTTTACATTACTTACTTTTATGCTGTCAACCTGTTTTTGTAAGAAAATGTTATAAATGTGGATGTACTTTGAGGGTTCATTAAAATAGGCAATATTTCCATGATATTGGTCAAAATACAGTAAACCGCTAAAATCTTTAAAATCTGGTTTAGGTCTGAGAGAAATAACACACATTCCCTTATAGTTAAAGCTTGAAAACTTATAATTAAAAATCAGGATAGAATCGCCATAATTTAGTGCGCAGCTGAGAGAATTATATTCAGGATGATAGAGATTAAATACGGTGTCGGAGGGAAAAATAGAAAAACGGTAAGCACCGAAATATTTGTAAATTTTCACACAGTCGCAGGTATTTTTTTTGGTAGTCTGTGCATTAAGCTGCGCTGACACCAGAATAATAAAAGCTATGAAAAATAATCGCTTTAGCATCGTTTATCCAGATAAAAGTTGTTTTGACAGTTAGTATTGAGATTAAGGATTAAGTTTGAACTTTACGACATACTTTCCACGGAACTGTGGCGTGAGATACTTATCTAAGGTTTTGTTAGGATAAATAGTTAAAGTCTTGTTTTTTAGTTTTAAACTATCACAAAAAGCAATAGGACCGAGTGTTGTACAATTTTCAGGGAATTTGTAGGCTAGGGTTCTGTAAAAAATGATTTTCCTGTCACAGACCCGCTGGGCGTACAGCTTTAAAAAATCATTTCCAATACGTCTGGCTACCAGTCCGTTTTTGTAGTCAACGGCATAAACATCTGAGAAATAGTTCCAATAAAATTTAGGTTTCAAAAAAATAACTAATTCACTAATACAACCAGTTCCGCAGTCGTTCCACAAATAAATTACAGAATCATTTATAACTGTATCACATACAGGGTCTTTTGGGTATTTAATCAAAACTTTATAAATAGAATCTTTATGTTTAAGTGAAATTTGATACTCATATTTTTCAACATAATGATAAGAGAAAATTTTTATTTTTTTACTGGTGCAAGGGACTTTAAAATAATAGTTTTGTGCTTGTA
>JALWCU010000315.1 GCA_027015275.1 Bacteroidales bacterium
TGGCAAAGTATCGGATATTGGATCGTTGTCGTGATAGCTAAGAGTAGTGTCGAAATTAACTGTAACAGGGGCAACTTTACCTTTCATAGCAATGTTCATATCTCTGTCAACGTAATATAAATATCCTTCATTCAAGTTAAGATTTATGTCAGAGCCACTTGCACCATTATGTGCGAATTTCCACGCATAAGAGAGGTATTTACTATCAAAGCTACCGTCGCCAGGCGAGGTAGATGGGTCGTTATCCAGGTCCATGCTTTCGTCGTACCAATAAAGGTTGGCGTTGAATATGTTAGGTATATTTCGAGTAAATGTAGCGCTAGTGATTCCCTGGATAGCTGGTGAGACTTCGTGCCAGTGTTTTGCATTAATTTTCAGGTCGGTTTCGACGGCACCATTGGTTCCATATATGATGTCATTGTCGTAAATAAATGACGGTAATGTGTCATTATAATGGTTCATTTCGAGTTTAAGTAGGCCATCGAGGTAGAAGTCGTTTGTAACGGTGAAGTGCTGTTTTGGGAATGCATGCAGAGTAGAATTTTGTCCAATTTTTAGGTCGTAAAATGTTTCTCCATTTTCTGCATAAATGTATTGATCCCCATCGGCATTAAACAATACCTGACTTGTCCCTTCTATGAATGGGTCTGAAGCAGTGCTATATTCATACCAATTACCGTAAAGAGTAATGTTGTGACTGTTGATGTCAAAAGAGGCAGTGTCTTTTATGATGAAATTGCCTAAGACGGTGAGGTCTCCTGTGGCTGTTTTTGAGCCACTACCACCCAGAGAGAGATTGTAATATCCGTCAGATGAACTTGATACTGGGGTTACGTTTTGATCACCACCAGCATAAGTAATTGTATTGTCTGTGGAGTCAGCGATTAATTCACCAGCGCCATCGAGTAATTGTCCTTTGATGGACAAAACTGCATTGTCGTTGTTTACGAATGTGCCATCAGTATTACCTACTAAATCTTTTGTTATTAGAACGTTACCACTATTGTAAAGTAGATTGCCATATATGTTTACGTTACTATTGAAGGTAAGGCTGGCAGTTGGTGAGATATTTCTTGTGCCTTGTATCTGTACTGTGTCGGCAATGAATGTTCCCAGTCCGTCAATAGTTTTATTAGCATCTTCCAGATACAAGTTATTATCGGTGAAGTCTATTTGGCCGTTATTAATCACATCACCGTGTATGTATAGTTGAGCGTCACCTATTTTGAGAATGCCGCCTTTTTCCACATCTACATTATTAATATCATAATATTTATACGTCAGATAGGTCCTAGGGTCTGTGTATTGCTTAATTGTAACAGTATGCCCTGGTCTTATTCTGACATTGTCGCTGACCAATGGTTGGCAATTGCAATCCCAGGTAGAAGGATCATACCAGTCGCCTGATTGGACTGAATTGATTACTTCATAAACTAAAATTGGGAATTGTGCTGTATCTGAAGGGCAATTTCCTGGGGCTTGTGCAACCACGTAAATAGTGTCTGTACCTGGTGTTGTAAATGAGACTAAGATAGTATCGTGTGAAGAGTAAACAGAGTCAATCTTGGCATTGCTGCTTGTATAATAATTGTAAGTGTAATTGTCCCGTGGGTCAATGTAATACATGATACTATCGCTTTGTTCGGGGACAGCTTTCATACCGTATAATTCTGAAGGTGGAATAGAGTTGACATTCACAGTCTTTGATATGGTATTGCCAAAAGTACAAGCATTTTGTGCATAAACAGATATTGTAGCGACTTGACCATCATTATCCCAATTTATAGTAATTGTGTCGCCATTATTCTTGTCAATAGTGCCGCCAGAGACAGTCCAGTAAAAAGTGTTTGTACTCGAAGTATCAGTGGTATAGACGACTCCAGTTTCGCCACGGCAAACGTCTGTGGGACCGTTTATGGCTGTCAGGGTTGGGGGTGTACAGTTGGTAGTATCTGCAAATGCAAACTGGAACGGGAAAGTATCTAAATTTTGACGTATAACAGTATAGGTGGCGACATTGTTTGAGCCATATACGCCATTGAAACGCCACAAAGAATCAACGTCAGGTCTTACGACAATTCTTGTAGAGTCATTAATGTCGAAAGATGTAAATTTATCACCTTGCAGATTCAGTGTATAAGTATTTTTGCCCAATCTAAAACCTCGTGATGTGTCTGCTACCCAATAGCCGTCGCCGAAAACATTGTAAAATTTCCGTCCGTCGTTATCTGTCAGGGGCAGCCCATCGCTACCAGGGAATGTTTTGATGAACTTAAAGGATATAAGTCCTGCTGTATCAATCTTGCTAAATTTAATATTAGCAAAAGTATTAAATTCGTTACAACCTATAGGGAAGCTATAGTCAAGTATTGTAGAATTTGTCCATCTACTCATCTTGCCAATTATTTTTCCGCTTTTGTAAATAATTGTACCAGTGTTTGATGTATCCGAACCGATAGTTACATTGTGCGTAAGGCCATTGACGACTGTGTTAAGAGTGAGAGTATCAGTAATTTGTATGTCTGAATTAAGTATTACAGAATCAGGGCTATTTTCTAAGTAGAGGTTAAAATATGTTTCATAAGCAGAGGCATGAATGCTCTGAGACTTATCACCATCAAAGAAAACATCTGCTGTATCGGCTATGAATGAGCCATCGTCATACCAATTGCCTTTGAGATATATTTTGCTTTTGTGTGCTTTGAAGACACTGGCTAATATTTTAAAATCGTTGTTGACATAAATTATCGAAGTATCAGTATTTGAAGTGTCAGAGCCACCAAAATATAAATTGTAGTATGTAGAATCTATAGGAATTGTAATAGGTACATTCCGATATACTGGGGCATACATAATTGTATTGTTAGGTTCATTGCAAATTAATTTGCCAGCAGGTACAAGTATGTCTCCTACAGATAGGTATGAATCTTCTTTGTTAATCCAGGTGCTATTGCTATTGTATGCTCTAATCCACTGGTCTGTAGTAATTTTCCCATAGTTTTCTATAGTGTCATCGTCTTGAATCCATATAGGTGATATATACAGAGTGAGATTAGCATCAGGGCTTATTTGGATTTTTGAATTATTGGTTATAAGAGCAATATATTTAATAGTACCTGTACCAGTTAGGACGTTGCCAAGATATACCTGCGCTGGATATGAGCTATTTACATCTCCGTCCACTTTTCCATCCACTATCAAAGAATCACCAACATAAAGTTTTGATAGACCCAAAAGTCCATTTGTTATGGTTAGCTCTCCGCCTTTTTCTACAATAAGTTTGTTAATTCTGGCTGTTGTACCAGAAAATCCAAAGAATCCAGATCTGGGTATATTTACAGTGATGTTATCAGGAATAATTGCTGTATCATTTTGACCTGGCACAGAACCGTTGTCCCAGGTAGAGCCAGTAGTCCAATCTCCATTTTGTACAGCTGTAAATTTATCTGCATAAGAGAAGGACAGGCTGATAAGAATTATTCCTATTATAAAAAGTATCTTTTTTTGCATAACTTCTAATTTTAATCTTTCCTCTAATAAACGTCTTCTCATTTGAAATGGTTGCTTTTTATTCCAAGAGTTTGTTTAAATTTTGTAAAAATGAATAGGCAGAAAAGTGTTGAAGTAGGTGGCAAGTCAGAAAATATAGCAACATAAGCAAAAGCCTTGTGGACATCAAGTCCACAAGGCTTTTTGTTGGTTATTCTATATGTTGTGTCAGAGAGAATTCTGAGTGAGAGATATAATTTTGGGTTTATCTCTACTGACAGCTTTGGTAACTACTTTATACCCGAATCGTTTATAAGCAGGGGTTTCTTCAATTTCTTTTATTTGTTCGAGATTTTCGTATTTCAGGGGTACCCTCTCGAAATTTTTTATTATATCTTCCATTTCTTCATTAGAGTATATTTCAGTTATACTGTAAGGTTGTTCTGATTTGGATGGGTTAGGGAATGGAATTTTGGGTTCCTTTTGTTTCTCGTCATCTGTATCGCTTGTTGGCTGTTCATCTTGAGTAATTTGTGGGAACTCTTTAAGCATTTTATCCAGATAGTCGTCTATATTAGATTTAAAGCCGGTAGTAATGACAGTAACACAGAATTGCCCTGGTTTTAGAGAATTATCGACGCCATGTCCCCAGATAGTATCAGGTATGGTATGGGTTTGTTCCTGAATATACTTTGCAACAGTGCTTATTTCGTTTGTAAGAGCAGGACCTTCGGAATGATATGAGATGAAGAATAGTAAATTTTTTGCGCCGTGTATATCTTGAAAGTTGAGTAATGGAGAATGAATAGCTTTGTCCGCAGCATCTTTAGCACGTTTTTCGCCTTCGCCATATCCAGTTCCCATTATTGCTATTCCGCTGTCTTTTAGTATGTTTCGTACGTCGGCAAAGTCCACATTAATGTCACCTTCATTTGTAATTATGTCTGCTATTCCTTTGGCTGCAATTCTGAGAATTTCGTCAGCTTTTTTGAATGCTTCGTTTGCGGGGAAGTCTCCATAAATTTCTTTTATTCTTTCGTTATCAATCAATAGCAGTGCATCAACATTTTTTTTAAGTTCGCGTATCCCCTCTACTGCTTGTTTTAGACGTTTGAGTCCTTCGAATCGGAAAGGCAGAGTAACTATACCGACAGTAAGTATATTGAGTTTTTTTGCTAATTGTGCTATGATTGGGGCAGCGCCTGTACCAGTGCCTCCGCCCATACCAGCTGTAATGAAGACCATTTGTGTCCCGTCACGCAAAATGCTTTCAATTTCTTTAATGCTCTCTTTAGCAGCTTCTCTACCGATACGAGGGTCATTGCCAGCGCCCAGTCCTTTTGTTAATTCTTTGCCCAATTGAATTTTTATTGGCACTGGGCTACGAGCTAGGACTTGACTATCTGTGTTGCAAATAATGAATGAAACGTCTTTTATACCTTCGTGGTACATGTTGTTTACAGCATTGCCACCGCCGCCACCTACACCGATGACTTTTATAAGCTGCTTGAAGGAGACTGTCTTAACACCTGCGAGTTCAATTAAATCGTCAGCAAAATTGTCCCCATCATCATAATTATTTTTTGGGGGCTGCGCATTGTTTATTTTTTGATTTTTATCTTTCTCTTGCGAGAAACTATTTTCGTCAAAAATGAAATCTTCCATGGTTGTATATTTTTTATTCTTCAAAATTTTCGGGCTCGTCGGAGATTATATTTTTGAAGAAATTTATTGTTTTGTTGATGATTCGAGGTTTTTGCTTTTTATCTGGCTTATCTTTAGTACTTGCTTTATCGGTATCAAGAGTATTGTTTTTTTTATATTTATCGCCCAATAATATAAGTCCTTGAGTAGAAGCAAATTGTGGTTTGTTTAGTTCATCGACATTTGTCATTTGTGGTACTGCTAAACGAACATCTTCGTTTGTACGATAATTAATGAATTTGATTAAATTGTTCATTAATGAAGAGCCACCAGTAACTGTAAACCCAGCTGCCAGTTGCACACCTTCTAAATTGTCTGAAAGTTTTTGGGTTACAGTGTCTATAATTTCTGTCAATCGAGTTTGTATGATAATTGCCAATGCTCTTGCAGAGACAGCTCTTGATGTAGTTCCTCTAATGCCTTGTATTTCTATAATTTTATTTTCCAGTGATTTAAGAGCTATGGCGCTTCCATTTTGTATTTTGAGCTCTTCGGCTTTGGCAATGAGTATTTGTAAGGTTTTACGTATATCTTCAGATATTATTTCACCAGCAAAAGGAATAACATCGGTATATACGATTTTATTTTCGTGTATTACTAAGAGGTCAGTTGTACCGCCGCCAATGTCCAGGAGAGCAACGCCTCCTTCTTTTTCCTCGTTACTAAGGACTGCTTCGGCTGTAGCTAGAGGTTCATAAACAAGTTTTTTTACTGACAAATCAGCATGTTTGATAACCTGTGTTACTGCTTTGACTGCACTAGAAGGAGCAGATATTACCAAAAATCTACCATCTAAGCGGTGTCCCTCGATATTAACAGGGTTTTTGTGCTCTACCTGATTGTCAATTAGATAATTATATGGAATTATATGCAAAATTTTCTCTGATTCTTCTGAGGCCATTTCACGTACTTCGTTATGTAAATCTATAATGTCTTTATGTTGGATTTTGCCATGGGGAATTGTTTTGTAATGATTGATAGTTTGGCTTTTTATTCCAAATCCCGAGATACCAACATATACTTCTTCGATGTCAAAGTCAGAGAAAAATTTGGCCTTGTGAGCTGCGGATTTAACAGAGTCAATGACTTGCCCCAAATCGCTAATCATACCACGTTTCATGCCCCTGGCCTTGCTGATTCCATAACTGAGAACATTGATCACAGGCGAGCCATTTTCATATTTCACCTGCCCTACAATTGCGACAATTTTTGTCGTACCAATATCAATAACAGCAATATATTCTTGTTCCATATTATTTTATTTTTTTGTACAGACTATTTGGTTTTTATATTTAAGATTAATCGCAGAGTATTTATTCCAACCTATTTTGCCAATATTGTCCAGAAAAATATGTAATCTCTCAAATTTTGAGTTCAGTTCAGTTGTGTCTCCTAAAGCTATAATAAAATCTCCGAATCTGGGTGACAGAACTATGTTGTCTTGTCCTTTTATATATATCTGAGTTATATATCTGAGCCAAAACTTATTCTTATCTAAGTATTTTGCAATAGCAAAGATGGAAAAAATTGACGAATTTTTGGCTTTATTCAAAGAGTTGATGTTTATTTTTTGACTAATAGGCAATTTAATATTAGTGTTTATCTTTCCATTTGCCACTATAACGTAAAAAGATCGTCCTGGTCTGGCACTCATTAGATTACCTTTGCTGTCAATAAAAATTTCTCCTCTATCTGTTATGATTTTGACTATTGGAATAGCTTGCGTTACTTGAACATTTAATGTACCACCATATTTGTGGGATACTTGAGCATCTGAAATATATGGATTAGAGAGTAATATCTGCATTAATTTTAGAGTGTTTATTCTTTTAAACCGTTGTCCGATTATTTTATTGTCGTATTTATCAAGCATGTATTCTCTGACTTCTTGTGGTGTAATGAGCTTAAATTTGTGATTAGAGATTCCTATACGGATGTTATTGCATGTTTCGTTATTGTAAAGAATGTTGCCCACAAATATCATTAGCATGCCTGCTATGAGAACCAATAATAATGCTATTATTTTTTTGTATTGCTTCTTCATCTCGTTTCCAGTTTAGCTCTCAGTGGTTCGATAATTTGATTAATATCTCCTGCCCCCACAATCAGAAGTATATCAAATTCTCTGTCTGCCAGGTGTTCTACTAATTCCTGTTTGCTGATGTATTTTTTTTCTTTATTTGTCATCTTGTCTAATATTGTCTGTGGTGATATACCAGCGATAGGTTTTTCGCGTGCAGGATAAATGTCAGTAATAATTGGTTCGTCGAATTTGTCAAGCACCTGGGCAAATTTTTGTGCAAAGTCGCGAGTGCGAGAGAACAAATGTGGTTGAAAAACTATTGTTAGTTTTTTTTCTGGGGAAAATGTTTTTATGCTATCATAGAGCGCGGCTATTTCGCTGGGATGATGTGCATAGTCATCGATGATGATTTTGCCATTGGACCAATACCTTATCTCAAATCGTCTCTTTGTACCAGGATAAGTTTGTAATTGTTCTTTTATGGTAGAAGGCTCTACACCAGCAAGATATGCCGCAGCAGCAGCTGCTACAGAGTTTTCGAGATAGGCTATGCCTGGAAATGTGATAAAAGTGTCGATTGCATTGTTTTGCAAGTGGAGGCGAAATTGTTGTTTGTAATTTGTCATGGTTATTTCTGAGGCACGGAAATTAGAATTTTCACCAAGTCCATAATTGTATTTTTTTAGATTCGTGGGAACAGTAATGCTGATTCTTTCATTGATTATGACTTGTGCTTTTTCTTTGCCGCCTTTGATGAACTGCTCAAAAGTATGCTTTATGTTTTCTATATTCTGATAAATATCCAGATGATCTGAGTCAATGGACGTTATGACTGCAATGTCGGGGTGAAGCTCAAGGAAGCTTTTGTCATATTCGTCTGCTTCGACTACTATATAGCCATTACTAGACGGCTGGGGAGGCAGGATGAGATTTGAATCATAATTATTAACTATGCCGCCTACAAAGCCAGCTTTTAACAGCCCAGCACCATAAAGTATGTGTG
>JALWCU010000316.1 GCA_027015275.1 Bacteroidales bacterium
TCGAAAATTCCAATAGGCATGCGGTCTGGCTTGAGCTCTATCAGTGTATCATGCCGCACAATTATTAGTGGATTAAATGCTCCTGAGAACTGCACACGCAGAGTCTTGCGATTGAGAATATAAAGAGCAATGTCCATTCCATCTTTTGCTTCCTCAATCTTTCCCGTCTGGTGCAAAGATTCAATAATCCTGTCCCTCAGCTCATCAAGGATTTTTCCTGACACGAGATTATCACGATGCAGGTGTGTAATCTCCTCAAGAAGGGCAGTACCCAGCATTGACATAAAAGCACCTGGAACACCATGACCTGTGCAGTCTGCGGCTACCACGATTATATTATCCTCGATTTTTTTGAACCAATAGAAATCACCCGAAACAATATCACGTGGCAAATATAGTATAAAGAACTCTGGCAAATAACTACGTAACTGACTAATTGGCGGCAATATAGCAGCTTGTATTTTCTTTGCATAGAAAATACTGTCCATAATCTCCTGTTTCTGGCGCGCTATCTCATCACGCTGACGCCGTGCTACATCTCGCTGTCGAGCCAGCTCATCACGTTGTGCAATAATCTCTTCTTGCTGCTGCTCGAGCTCGATATTCTTCTGCTCAAGCTCAATCTTCTGCATTTCAATCTCATGTGTCCTCTGCTCTACCATTCTCTCCAGCAATTCATTACGCTTCTTCAGGTTATATTCTCGCCACTTGATAAAGGCAAAAATCAAAGCTAAGAAAAGAGCCACCATCAAGATAATAAACCAGGTCTTTTGCCACAAAGGCTTCATTATCTCAAATTTCACGCTCTTATAATAACTCCAGATACCGTCCTTACCTTTTGCGCGGTAAGAAAATTCATAGCTTCCTGGTGGCAGATTCTGGAAAGTAGCTTTATAAGAATGGCCTTCCCAACCCGGGAAATTCTTTACACGCAGACCACGTAAATAATAGTCATAAACAAGGGATTCCTCGTTTCTAAAAGACAGCCCCGTGAGCTCAAAAGTCAGATTATTTTCTCTGTACTTGAGATAATGTGGCAGATTGTACACACGCTCTCCATTCAGATAAATAGCCTCTATCTGGCAATTAGGTGCATATTTTCTGACCTGCTTTTTCTTAATGTCATAAGTGGCTATTCCGTGTAATGTGCCTATCCACAAGAGCCCTTTGGCATCAAGACGCAAGCCGTCAAACGCTATTTCATTGCCAGGCAAGCCATCATTCGCATCAATTGTAAATTGGACTTTCTTGTTTTTCAAATCAAGGTAACTGAAACCCTTATTAGTACCTACCCACAAAAAATCAGGATCACTGGCTGGCTCTATAGCTGTTATATAATTGTTCAACATATCCATATCGTTCAAAAGCTTGAAATTGCCAGCATAAAAAATTCCAAGTCCTGCTTCAGTACCTACAAACAGCGTATCATTTATCACTTTCAGTGTCCAGACCGTGTGATTAATGTTCTTGAGAACTTTAAACCTTTGACCATTGAAATAAATTATAGAAGAATTATTCCCACCTACGACAAGTCCGTCATATTCAACAAGTTGATAAACAAATGTAGTGAGTGGACTCTCGAGCTTTTTCATGGGGCTGTCAAAATCCTTCATGTAATAAATAAAATCATCCGAACCAGTGAGAATGAAAATCTCATTCTTAGACGAAACAAAGACCTTATAAACTTCGGGCAATTCATAGGGCAATTTCTTATGCTTTATAACATGCAAATCTACCGGACTTACAAGATAAATATCCGAAGTAGAAGCAATTACAATATTGCCGTCAGGCGAAAGGCCTACTGCATAAGGCTTTTCTTCTTTGTCCAGACGAGCAGAATAATTAACCAAAGAATCACCCAGCCAATAAAGACTATTCGTAAAGGCTATCCACAGATGATTGTATTTGTCATAGGCAAGCGAATGCACATAATATTTTAGTTTATCCGGATAAATTATTCTCAGGCTCTTATTTGTAAGTTTCTGGACACCACCAGAGTATCCGAACCAGTAATTACCTTCATTGTCAGTATAAAAACTCAAAATTTTCTGCCCGGACAGGCCAATATGCTTGTCATAAACAATCGGCGACTGACGAAGCGAGAAAATCTGATAAGCACGGAAATTACTTATCAACCAGATAGCTCCATCCTGCGTCTGAATTATTTGCGATATAATATCATTGCCTATTTTCAGTTCCTTGTTAACCCGCTTGCCAATATCTCCTTTTTCTATGCTGAAAGGATTGTCGTTATAGAAAACGCCCTTGTTACCTGTAAGCCAGACATTTTGATCATTATCAACGAAAATATCATAAAAAATATCAGGTGAAATTCGCTTTGGCTTTCGGTATGTAGTATCCATCAGATACAAGCCCTTGTTTGTAGCTATAAGATAATCTCCCAGATAATCAAGATATTCCACAGAATATACCTTTAATGGAAAGTTCTTTAGTTTATAATTCAAGTCCAGCTCTGTGCTATCATGCTTGAGCACAACTGTCCCAAAGTCTCCATAAAACCACTTGTTATTAAATTTATCAATGTAAATATGTCTAAAGGCTTTACCAGAATAAACCGTGTCAAATCTATGATTGCGGTAGCCAGAAATACCATGAAATGTGGCAAAATAAATTGTTTTATTCTTGCTATCC
>JALWCU010000317.1 GCA_027015275.1 Bacteroidales bacterium
ACGGTAGCCCAGAAGGCAACACAGGCAGCAAACGCCACAGAGGACTCCGCATCAAGAAGTGCTCTGCAGTCGGATGTTAACAAATTGATTGAAGAGCTGAACAACATTGCAGAAACAACATCCTACAAAGGCGTTAACCTGCTTGACGGAACATTTACAAACAAGCTTGTTCATGTCGGTGCATATATGGACCAGACACTCTCAATTGGCGCACAAAGAACAGCAGCAGACTCAATCGGCTGGGTGGCAAGATCAGGTTCAAGTAGTGATGTTGCTCAAGACGAATGGATAAACTCAAATCAAAAGCTTGAGGAAAACGCATCTGCAGCTACAACGTATATGCAGTATAATACAAACACGAACTTTGTTCGCTTTAAAGCGGATGACACAAAAATTAATAACGTGGCAATAGGTAATCTTGCAGCCGGTATTAATGAAGATCAGCAGGTTGACGCAAAAACGGTTGCTGCAGCCATAAACAGCGTTAAAGCCCAGACAGGCGGCGTTGAGGCTGAAGCTACAACAACTGTGACGGGAACAGGCGCAATAACGGCAGGCACAATCAGTGCAGGCACGTTCTTTATAAACGGTGTTGATATAGGTAAGGTTAATGTAGGAACAAAGGATGCAAATAACGCCCTTGTTAATGCAATTAATCAATTCCAAGACCAAACAGGCGTTGTAGCAAGTAAAAATGCAAACGGACAGCTTGTTTTAACGGCACAAGACGGAAGAAATATCTCAGTTAAAGCCAATGCAAATGTTACTGGAATTATACATATTGCTGACAGTGAGACGGTTTTGAGTGGAACAGCAAAAACATTGTCGGGAGGTAAAGTTTTAAGCTTCTATCTAAATGGTGTTCATATATCATTTAAAGCCGGAACTAATGCTGCAAGTGCTGCTAGCATAGCTACGGCAATCAATAATGCGTTAACAGCACAAGGTGTAAATACAACAACCGAACTGAAGGCAAGCTATACTGGTTCGGGCGGTTATGTTAAAATATACGCCATAGATGGACGAGATATTAATATACATATGACAAGTGCGGCAACAGCAGTATCCAATGCTGAAAAACTGATAGGTCTTACCGACTTGGGAAGTCATCACGCCCTAAACTTCATAGGAAATTCATCTTACCATGGCAATATAACATTAACGAGCACAGATACAATAGCTATATCAGGTGATATGCCAGGTGTTTCAGGTCTAAAAGCAAGCACAATTTCTCCAAATCAGAAGCTTGAGGATGTTAATGTAACAACACAGTCGGGTGCTGAGCTTGCCATAAAAATAGCACAATCCGCTCTAAGCGATCTTGATAAAGTTAGGAGTAATTTGGGTTCCGTTCAAAATCAAATTCAGGCAACCGTTGAGAACATCTCGGTCACACAGATTAACATCAACGGAGCGGAATCAACAATAAGAGACGTTAACTTCGCAAAAGAATCTTCAAACTTCTCCAAGCTGCAGATTCTTGCACAATCCGGCACCTATGCACTTGCGCAGGCAAACGCAGTTCAGCAAAACGTATTGAGACTGCTTCAGTAATCAATCCGGTAATCGCAACATACTTTAAAGCCCGCTTTCAAAGCGGGCTTTTTTGTTTATATTTTTTGTACAACATAAGCTGCGTATATTTCAGATATTTTTGCAGCTTGAAGAATAAAACTCTATATAAAGCCCTGAAGTTTAAACGGATGTATTTTCAATCTTTATTATTTCTTTTTGGAAAACAAACCCTTGATTTTCTTTAACAATTCACCCGATTTCAGTAAATCTTCCAATTGCATTTCTACGGCTCTTGTCGATACGGCTCCCATTTCGCTTCCCACAACTTTGCTGCCGTGCATAAAAAAAGTCTGAGGGGTTGATTTGATGTTGTATTTTTCTGCCAATTCCATATTGTTGGAGATGTTTATATTGAAAAACTCTACGCCTTTCTGTATGTACTTTTTCTCAATCTGCTTCAAGATTTTTTCCATTTTTCTGCAGTAGGGGCAGTGATTGCTTGTAAAAATCAAAACATATTTTCCGTCTTTGTCATCCGGCGGATTCTTAATATTCTTCATACCTCACCTTTCTTCAATAGATTAAATTCAAACTTACCGCACTATTTATCTGTACCATTCTAAACCAACCATTTAATAAAAACAAGCTTTTACACCCTCCTCACTCTTTGCACACCTCGAAGGTGTGTATTTGGGTGTGGGAATTACTCCGGCTCTATTAAAATTATTTTATGCGCAATGTCATTTATTTTCTTTATTTACTCGTAAAACGTTTTTGATAAAGATACATTTGGGTTTTCTGTTTTTCTCTTTATCTGAAAAAACCGTGTGCATTAAAAACTACTGTATATTCAGCAATCATCAACAGATTGCTACCCTCTATCCACTAATCACTATTCACCATACACTAATACTAACCACTATTCACCAACCCCAATTCACCACTCACCCATTCGACAACTTAACCCTTAACCATATTTCACACTTCGTAGGTGTGCATTCTGGGTAATGATTCCAATAGTTCTATCAAAATTATTTTATTCACAATGTCCTTTAATTCCTTTATTTGTTCGCAATAAAATTTTATTGTGTTGTGGTTTTCGAAGTAGTGTTTTTTCTTTACAAAAACAAAAGGC
>JALWCU010000318.1 GCA_027015275.1 Bacteroidales bacterium
CTTAATAAAATGTTGATAATTTAAACTGTATTGTGAATTAAGATGTAAATGATTAAAGTCTGCTATAAAATTTTCTAACTATTGATGTTTTTTTATAAATCATCAGGTCTTGTAAATTTCTGTTACCCAATATGTTATTAAAATAAAATGATTTTTCACTTGTAAATTTATAATCTGATGGCGGTTTTTAACAAGACATAGTTTTGGACCTGGAGAGAAAATTTGACTATTTTAATTAGGTTCATAGTTTATAGTCTGTAACTACTTGATAATCAGAATAGGCGCAACTGTTTATCATCTGGTTTGGCTTTGTATGTGGGTTTTTCTAACTCCAGCAATTCTTTTTTGATGTCTTTTAGGAAAGGACTCATTGGTAAATTCCATTCTCTATTGAGTAGTTTCCTATGTTTGGCATAAGTGAGAAATAGAAATTTTTTTGCACGAGTCATACCCACGTAAAGCAGGCGCCTTTCCTCATCTATGTTTGTTTTGCTTTGATAGATTGTATAAGGGATTAGACCTTTTTCAACTCCGGCAATAAAAATAGCTTCAAACTCCAAGCCTTTGGAAGCGTGAAGAGTTAGGAGACGGATACTTTCACTTTCAGCTAAATAATCATCCTGTATGTCCGATAGCTCAAGACTTTCTACAAATCCAGAGAGGGTCTTAAATTTTTTTGCCATGTCCTTCAAACGGTCCAGATCTGGATGTTCGAATCTTACAGTCTGAGCAATTTGAGTTATAATGGAAGCAGGGTCCTGGGTTTTGTCCACACTCTGCAATGTCAGCCTAAAGTCTCCAACCTTTGTGCTAAGAAATTGATTTTCTGGATGTAGTATAAATCTTAGATAATCAATAAATTCTGTGAATGGCTCTTGCTTGAAAAACGGTTTGTCCCCAACAATCTGGTAAGGAATGGTATGGTCGTTAAGTGCTTTTATTATAGCAGGGAATTGATGTCTTGTGCGTACCAGAATTGCAATTTCAGAAAGACTCGTTACATTTGTTTCTGTTGCACTTTCTGTAACTTTAGAGTCAAGCGAGAAAAATCTCAGTCCGCCAATGAGTTTTTCTGTTTCACGCGCAATGTACTCGGCCTCTGCTTTGTCCGAAGCATGGTTTGATATTTTTATTTTTACACCTTGTTGTAATCCCCTGAGAGCCTGTGAACTACCCAGCACGTCCTTGCTTGCATCCAAAATGTTCTGTGGCACACGATAACTTGTGTTAATTGTGTAAATTTTGGGCTTGTAGTCATTTGTAAATCTGTCTATTATGCTCTTGTCAGCGCCGCGGAATCCATAAATAGCCTGGTTAGGGTCGCCTATGGCAAATATATCAGACTCGCTCCCTTCGTAGAGCAACTGTATGAGCCTGTATTGAGCAAGATTTATATCCTGAAATTCATCTATGTGGATGTATTGCCAGCGTTGCTTCAGACTGTTTAATAAATCTTTTTCCTGCTCGAGTACTTGGATTGTCTTGTATATCAAATCATCGAAATCAAGCAGATCATTTTTATCGAGATAATGATTGTATTTCCCTGATATTTTGTCCATCTCCTCGTCTTGTTCTATATTATTGTAACTTTTTTGACTAGATATATAGCGCAGGGCTTTACGTATTTGTTGCTTTTTGACACCCAGCAGACTTAATATTTCCTGTTTGTCGCTATCAGTTAGGATTATAAATTTTCTGTTGGGATAATGTTCTGTCAAAATGCTGTAACCAAGTGCATGAAATGTTTTGACTGTCAGTTTATTACTTTTTTGCCCGAGTATTTTATCAAGGCGGCTTATCATCTCTCGTGTGGCTTGATTGGTAAAGGTAATTGCCAGGATTTTCTCTGGCAAAATACCCTGGTTGTTTATTAGCCATGCTATTCTCTGGGTCAGTGTATAGGTTTTGCCAGTCCCAGGACCTGCTATTACTAGAGCCGCACCTCCTATGTGTTCAATGGCTTGCTTTTGCTCTTTGTTTATATCTTTAGTTATGTTAGCTGAGTTTTGTAAATTTTGTTTTAGATTGTAGTCTTTCTTGAGCTGACGGAAACGTGCAACGTCAAAGTTGAGGAGAGGACGCTGTGAGTATGTTTCTCTCTTTTTATTAATATCAAAAAGCGCTTGATTACCAAGACTTTGTAGCTCTCCATCTCCAAAAAGTTTTATCACGCCATATTGGCCGTCGAATCCTTCCTTTATTATTACCTGGCCCGAACGCATGCGTCTTATTGCCTCTGATAGCAACTCGCCACCATGCTTGCGAATATCATTTAGATCTGCGCTTAGCAATATATGTGTCTCTGAGCCAATAGTTGAAATTATTTTTGTGTATTGTGCGCTTACTTTCTTGGTTGTAGAGCTTGTGCCACTGAGTTCGCCCAGAATCTCCTTTAGTGGAATGATGTAGTTAAACTGCTTGCGAATGGGGCGTTCCAGGGGGTCGTCTCTGTCTGCCAGCGAGGCTACACGATGTGCAACGCCAAGTGTGAGTGGTTTGCCACAGACAGGACAGATGCCGCCATGTTCGAGTGTTTGCACTGGATCGAATCTGACACCACATTTTCTATGGCCGTCGTAATGATATTTGCCCTCTTGTGGATAAAGGTCTATTGTGCCTATAAACTCCTTGGAATTCTGATCTCGGAGCGCCTCGATAATATCAAAGTAAGACATCTGGGTATCAAAGATGTTGGCATTGCGGCCAAGCTTCTCAGGTGAATGGGCATCAGAGTTGGATATAAGATTGAAGCGGTCCAGGAATGAGCATATCCAGTTCATTGGTAAGTCGGACGAGAGACCGGTCTCCACAGCAAAAATATACTGAGTCATATCCTCAAAGCATTCGTCTATGCTGTCAAAGCCAGATTTTGAGCCAAGCACAGCAAACCAAGGTGTCCAGATATGTGCAGGGATAAATACGATTCTCTGATCAATGTCCAGCAACATTTCCAGCAGATTTCGTGCGTCCATTCCCAAGATTGGGCGTCCGTCAGAGACAATATTAAAATTTCGTCTGTCTAATTCTTTTTGTACCTTTTCAACGGTCTCAAAATCAGGCGCCAAGATGACATTGTGCACTTTTCTGACCTTACCATTTTTTTTGTAAATATTACTTATCTCTGAGGTAAGAAGGAAACGGACAGGCGATGGGTTTGCCACAGGATTTTCCAGTTCATATTCCTTTTTAAGCTTAAGCAGTCCAGGTTCGGCAGGCTCTAAATATTGTTTAAGTTCCTGTGTCCAAGTGGGATGAGTGAAGTCGCCGGTGCCAACTACATTAACGCCTTTGATTTTTGCCCAGTAGTCCAAGTGAACAGGATTCAGAAGTTTGCTAGTAGCTCTCGAAAAACGAGAGTGTATGTGAAAATCAGCTATAAATTTCATTTGTATAATTTTTAATGACTACAGACAAAGTTGCGATTTTGCCAGTGTAATGACAAAATTTTTTATTTCACTTCGAAAATGTATCTTTGTTGGAAATTTTTTAAAACCAGAGAACTATGGCAGGAAGATACACATTGTCGATGATCAAACCTCGTGCAGTGCGCGAAGGTCATGCAGGTGAGATACTTAGTATTGTTACAAAACAGGGTGGTTTTCGCATTGTTGCTATGAGAATGCTCAGACTCAGCCGCGAGCAGGCAATGAAATTTTATGAAGTGCACAAAGACAAGCCTTTTTATAATGACCTGGTAGAGTTCATGAGCAGCGGTCCCATTGTTGCTTATGTTTTGGAAAAAGAAAATGCAGTACAAGCTTTCCGTTCATTCATTGGTGCAACGGATCCGTCAAAGGCAGAGCAGGGCACTATCCGTTCTTTGTTTGGAAAGTCAATTCAGGAAAATTGCGTACATGGCTCTGATTCGGACGAGAATGCCAAACGAGAAATACAGTTTTTCTTTGCCTCACACGAGCTTTTTGATGCTCAAGGAAATATTATTGAGCTTTAGAGTGATAGCCGACGATAGTTTCGAGCTATAAAAAAACACGCTGTGTCCTCAGGACCAGCGTGTTTTTTTACTGAGACGATGGTTGTACACACATCCTGGTGCTTTTTTAGAAACCGCTCCAGCTCGAGCCACTGGCAAATCTAATTCTCTTAACACGTGCAGGATTGATACACATTACAGGAATCTGTGAAGAATTGAAAATAATTTGTTCATCCCACGTGTCAAACATAGGCAAGGTGGTCTCTGCATTTGTGATTATCATGATCAGGTCAGCCTCGTTAACTACTGCGAAGTCAATCACTTGCTTGGCAAAATTACCTGCCCATTCACTCGGATTTGCAACAGAAAAACGTACATCGTTTTCCTTGAAAGCGTCTTTTATCTGTTTGATAATCACGTTCATTTTTCTTTGCCATATCTTGTCGTTCTCTTCCTTGGGGAAGATGTGAATTTTTGCATCAAAGGTCTTGGCAATGCTGATTGCAAGCTTTACCTTTTGACGGTCATCAGAAACAGGCGTAACAGGAAATACGATGTTGCGGTAGCCACCGGTGTATTTTTTCTTCTGAACGACTATCGTAGGTACATCGGTGTTGTTTATTACTTTCAGTGCATAGCTACCTGTCAGTCTCTGGAAACCAACCTTGCCATGTGTGCCTAAAATGACAAAGCTAACGCTCAGATCCTCTGCCGTTTTGCCAATAGTCTCGAAAATACTGCCTTCTTTGACAATGCCTTCTACTTCTACGCCGAACTCTTCAGATTTTTCTTTTGCGTAATCATTAAGCTGTTTTTGTAATTCTTCTATGCTCTCGCCTTTTTCCTTAATGAATTTTTTTGTTTCTTTTGTAATAACGTGTAAAAGGTAAACTTTATAGTTAAAATGTGTAGCAAGGTCGCATCCATGATTGACTGCGTTGTCACAGACCTCGGAAAAGTCAGTCGGAATGAGTACGGAATTTTTTTCAGCCATGGCTATAAGTATTTAATTTTACCTTTAAATTACAAACTTTATTCCTAAAAATCAAGCTATTTGATGAAAATTATAAGGAATTTTTAATAATTATGTTAATAAAATATAATAAAATGAATGATTTTGCTGATATACAGGTGATTAAGGCTTCTGCTGGCAGTGGCAAAACTTATACGTTGGTATCCAGCTATATTTGTATGCTTTTTCAATCGCCTGGAAATAAGAAATTTACAGGTATATTAGCCGTAACCTTTACCAATAAGGCTGCTGAGGAAATGAAGCTCAGAATACTGGAGGCTTTGGATGATATTATGGACAAAGGAACTGAGTCTATTTATCTGAATAAATGCAATTTGCAGCTCGATGATAGGCAGGTAAAGGCTAAGGCAGAAAGAATTAGAAAAAATATTTTGCATGATTTCAACTACTTTACTGTCAGTACTATAGATAGTTTTGTGCAGCGTGTCGTGCGTTCTTTTGCATTTGAATTTAGATTGCCTGCCAATTTTCAGATACAGCTTGACCAGAGCAAAGTAAAAGCTATTCTATATGATATGCTCATGGATAAGTTAATTGCTGATGAGGATTTGCAAGCCTGGATGATGCAATTTGTTTTGTATAGAATAGAGGAAGGTAAGGGGTGGAACATTTCTCAAGCATTAATGGATATGATGAATTATGTCTTTCAAGAGGACTTCTGGCAGATCTATCATGAGCACAGGGAAAAGTTCTCGAGAGACAATCTGAAAAAAATTGCTCAAGAAATAGAGAGAGTACAGAGTGAATACAGGCAGAAAATAAATGCTGTTAAGCAGAAAATTGACGAATTTATAAATCCTTGGAAATCAAGGTATAACACAGTTTCATTGCCGAAGAATTTAGGTAACCTTTTAAAATTTTTGTTTAATAGTTTTGATGAAAGGGCAGATCTTACAGATTTTTTTTCAAAAAAATATGCTCGTTTGATTTTAGAGGGAGGTGAAAAATTTTGGCCCAAAAACATGAGTTTATATAACAACGAAGTCGTGAATTTTTTTGTTGATAACCTGCATATATTAAGTCAGTTAATTGCCCAGGTTTATGATATTTATCAGAGAGATTATGCTTTGTATCTTACAGCCAGAGCAATAAAGGAAAATTTTTATTTTATTGGTTTGTTTATTGATATTGTGGGATTGCTCGATGAGTACCGTAAGCGTTATAATGAATTTATGATTCTGGATTTGAGCATTTTCCTTCGTCAGATAATTGGAGAGAGTCAAGCGCCTTTTGTGTATGAAAAAATAGGGCAGAGAATTGAAAATATTTTGATTGATGAGTTTCAGGATACATCGCATTTTCAGTGGGATAATTTTGTGCCGCTTATAGATAACTCATATTCGCAGGGTTATGGCTCTTTGCTTGTAGGCGATGTTAAGCAATCTATTTATCGTTGGCGTGGCGGAGATTGGAGATTACTGTTAACTGGAGTTAAGCAGCGTTTCCCCAATGCACGAGAATATGCTTTGGATACCAATTACCGTAGTTTTCAGAACATTGTTTTTTTCAATAATAAGCTTTTCCCTCAGATAGTCGAGGTGCTCAAAATTCAATACAAGGATCTAAATGAGAAGGTCATCAAGACAATAGAGCAAGCTTATGCGGATGCAGAGCAAAAAGTTGCAGATATTAATCAGAGTTTCAATGGATTAGTCGAAGTTACTTTTACCAATGCTCAAAGAGAATCAATCACACAGGAAGCTATTTTAGATCATATTGTGGATAAGCTTGGTAATCTGCTGTCTCAAGGATATAAGTATAGCGATATTGCTATTTTGGTTCGTAAAAATGATTATATTAAATTGATAGTTAGCAAGTTAATCGAAGCATACGAGCAAGGCCTTTTGCCAGAATTGTCAATACTGTCAAATGAATCTTTGTTTGTCAAGTTATCACCTGCTATTATATTGATAGTTAATGCTTTGAGATATATTGATGCTAAGGATGACATTTCACTTTATTCCCAGAAGATAACGGGCGAGCAAGATGATAGTGATAAGGCTAATGCCAAAAACCTTAGTGTCAAGGCGTTTTATTACCTTACAGTAGTTGTGAAGAATTATTACAAGGCACAGGGCAGGAAGCTGAATATTGCTCAGCTGTTGATAGATTCAGATGAAGAAAAGCTGTTAGAGCTCTTGCCGCAAGAATTTGCTAATGCTGGAGAGAAGCTCAAAAAACTTACTCTTTATGACCGTGTCATGTATCTGATAAGGCTGTTTGACCTTAATAATAAGCCAGAGCATTTGCCGTATTTGCGGACGTTTGAGGACTTTGTACTGGACTTTATGTATGAGGAAGGTTCTGATATTAAGCTTTTTCTCCAGATGTGGGACGATAAAAGCAAGGGACTGACTGTTGACCTTGCCCATAATGAAGAGTCTCTAACTATTATGACTATTCACGGGGCAAAGGGTTTAGCCTTTCCTGTAGTAATTGTTCCTTTTGCCGACTGGGACTTGCAGCCTGGTAATGATACTTTTGTGTGGGCTACCTTGTTTGGTGAATTTTACAGTCAGCTGCCTGTATATCCGATAAAATACAAAAAAAGGTATTTCAGTTCCTTGTTTGGACAGGATTTGCTTGATGAACTGCTTTTTACTGTAATGGATGCGCTGAATTTACTTTATGTTGCCTTTACTCGTCCCAAAGAGCAACTAATAGTTTATGCAAAAACTAAGTATGCAGGGGACAGCAAATCAAAAGAAAACAAAAAGGTTGGAGATTTGCTCTTTAGGTCTTTGTCAAATCTATCAGCAGCTAATCCAGCAGAGTTTAAATTGCATGAATCCTCGGTCGAACTGGAGGACGGTACAGAGTTGCCTTGGATAACTGTTACTGTGGACAAGAACGCTGAGCGAAAGAAAATTACAAAGCGCAATCAGCAGAGCCAACAAAAGCATAAACTTTTGTCTTTTCCCATTTCAGACTGGCGTGATAAGCTTGATATAAAGTTTGCATGGAAAGAGATGTATAAGGACACA
The DNA here is from genome assembly GCA_027015275.1 of Bacteroidales bacterium. Classification (GTDB taxonomy): domain Bacteria; phylum Bacteroidota; class Bacteroidia; order Bacteroidales; family S143-33; genus S143-33. Next base: position 7,949 of record JALWCU010000318.1, read on the forward strand.
AAAGAAGAACTGCGTCAGGCCATTGACAGAGGTGAGTTAATGCACAAAATTATGTCAGAGGTCAGGACAATAGACCAGGTTTCACAAGTTGTGGACAGATTTTACTCAGCTGGTCAATTGGGCGATTATGAACCAGAGCAAATAACGGCAGAACTTACGGAAATGATTAAAAAAGCAGGTGTAGTTGACTGGTTTTCTGATAATTGGAATGTAGAAAC
>JALWCU010000319.1 GCA_027015275.1 Bacteroidales bacterium
TGCACATGGAACAGCCTGTGCTGGAATAGTAGCAGCTGTGGCTAACAATAATAGAGGTATTGCAGGTATAGCATACAATTCTAAAATCATTCCTGTAAGAATTGCTTATAGTAATGGACTTCCATTAAATGATCCTAATAGAGTCTTGATAACATATGATACTTGGATTGCAAACGGTATTAACTGGGCTGTTCAAAATGGTGCTGATGTTCTAAGTAATTCCTGGAGTTTTGGAAGTCCTTCAAATACTATTACATATGCTATAAATAATGCTGTAAACAATGGACGAAATGGAAAAGGTTGTATTGTTTTATTCGCATCAGGTAATCATTATATAAATTCTATAAGTTATACTGTGAGTTATCCTGCTAATTTAGATAATGTAATTGCTGTTGGAGCAAGTTCAATGTGTGATGAAAGAAAAAGTCTAAACTACTCGTGTGATGGAGAAAATTGGGGTAGTAATTACGGTAATGCATTAGATGTAATTGCACCGGGCGTTAAGATTTATACTACTGACATTTCCGGAGACAATGGATATACAAACGGAGATTACAAATGGGATTTTAGTGGAACATCAGCAGCTTGTCCTAATGTCGCAGGTGTTGCAGCATTGATTTTATCATTAAATCCAAACCTGACTCAGAATCAAGTTAAAGAGATATTATTTACTACAACAGATAAACCATCTGGATATACTTATTCAACTAACTTAGCACATCCTTATGGTAGTTGGAATGAAGAAGTCGGATATGGGCGAGTGAATGCATACAAAGCAGTAAGAGCCGTTATTAGTATTACAGGACCCAACACTGTTTGCAGCTCAAACAGCACTTATACTTTACACAATTCTCCACCAAATTCTACAGTTGTTTGGACACACAGCAGTAATTTGACACAAGTAGGGGGAAATAGCGGAACAACTTATACAGTAAAGGCAAAAAATAGTAGTGTTTCAGGAAATGCGTGGGTCAAGGCAAATGTTAACGGTGTCGAGTTTGAAAAAACTATTTGGGTAGGAAAACCTTCAAGACCGTATATTTATCCTTATGATAATCCATTGTATATGGCTCCCTATTCTGTCCAGAGATTATATGCAAAACAAGCCTATGGCTTCCCGGATGAGTATATATGGAGTGTTTCAGGAAGTGGGATAAGGGAAATTTCCAGAAATAGAGATAGGTTAACCATAGAATCTCTGGCAAATGGCAGTGGGACAGTTACCCTAAAAACACATAACCAGTGTGGCTACAGCTATGTAGAAAATAAAAACATAATAGTAAGCTCTGGCGGTGGCGGCTGGCTTGCTGTTTATCCTAATCCTACAAGTAGCCAGGTAACTGTTCAGCTAAAAGATAATGATAACTCAAAAGCTACAATGCTCCTTTATGATAGTCAGAATAATTTGAGAATGAAAAGAGAATTAACCTATAGCAAGACTGAAATAGACCTGTCATCATTGCCATCTGGGAATTATATCCTAAAGGTCATTAAGCCAGATAAAGCAAAATCTGTGAACATTATTAAGTTTTAATGGAGGCAAGTGACATGAATTTACAGCCACAACCTAAAATCTGTTCACCCATTATGCACCTTGTTACATACTCAAATATTGACATATTGACTATTAATAAATTACAAAAAAGTTCAATTACCCGTGGGGGTGCTGAAGGCAGGGCAAAACCCCCTGCCTTTTTTGTTAAATCCCCCTGTTTTTCACGGTTTCCGAAGATCTGCACAAATAACTCCATAGTTTTTTATTCAAAAGTATGGGGGGGTGCTCCCATATTGCACCCTTTTTTGTATCCCTCCATACCACTAAAAACTTTTTAACAAATAATACCAATTCTTAATCTAAGATAGTATGAAGCTATTTTAGGTTTTTAGAATGCATAGTTTAATGAAAAAACTTGAAATTAAACTATCCTGAATTTGTAATCGGTATAAAAGAATATCATAAGCTACTTAACCATGGGCTATTCCATAATTTTTTATAAAATTAAATATAATTTGACATATTACAAAAAAACTCTTAATTTTAAATATAAACCTTAAAACCTATAAGCCATGAGGAGAGATAAGTTAAAATTGCTAACCGCAGTAATACTATTTAGTTTGTTCGCCATAGCAGGCTGCCAGTATTTGAAATCAGATTTTTCTGAAGGGGCATTTCCACTGAAAAAGGGTGCACAGTGGGTTTATTTAGAAACATATTCTGGAGATACTATTATTATTGAAGTCGGGAGGACTGTTGCGAAATATTTTATTAATAGTCATGGATACGGTGGATTATTGTATGATTGTAATCAAGATAAAATGATAATACCGTCTGGATATATTATTGGCAAAAAAATAAAATTAAAAAAAGGAATGTTTTTCCCATTTAACTTTGTTGTTCAAAATGAGAATTGCTATAATTTTATCAATTATTCTGGGAAAGGTGGCATTGGATCAACATTATATCTCTATGGCAAATTTGGTTATAAATCAAAAATTAATGATACTGTATTCGCAAATACCATTGACGTTCCAACCCCAGTTATTTATAGCTATAAACCTGAAATTGGTTTTACTGAAATAAAAATAGGTGATGAGCATTATAAATTAATAAATTATAAACCCTAAAAC
>JALWCU010000320.1 GCA_027015275.1 Bacteroidales bacterium
AACTTTGGACGGGTATGTTTTAGTAAAAACCGCTAGTGATGGCTATATGGCTAATATATTAATCTTTTCGAATGCCACGCACGCAACCGTAGCTACAATTTATACTTTTGGTGGCCCATCGGTATTTATGCCTGACGCAAAAGATGGGGATGTTTGTATAGTAGTTTATGGGTTGCAATAATTAGGTAAGCAAGTTGGCAAAGTAAACCTGGGTCTTGACTACGACCCAGGTTTCATGTTACTATGCGAGTATGCGAAAGCAGCAATTTTTAAATGAAGTATATGATATTGCTGAAGATATACTACAATCAGCAACACCTCCCGAAAATCTACCAATACCTGCCACTAACCATGAGTCTCTGACTTTTGACGATGTAACCATTATTCCGACTGCACTGACAAGGGTATCATCAAGGAAAGATGTGAACCCTACCGTAACCTTTACTGATATAAATAACGAAATGCTTAAAATGTTCCCACTTTTTGGAGCTTCAATGGATTTTATGTGGGAACAGGTGGCAGAATCTTTGCATAAGGTAGACGCTGTTCATATACTCCCGCGAGTTGGACGCGACCAACAACAACGGATACAGGCAGCACACAACCTTGCCAATAGAGGTATTAGATTTGGGATGGCGTTAGGACTTAATGACTCTGCGGAATTTGTTTCGGAATTATTAAAAGTTGGTGGAAGCCATCTAAAATTTTTATCTATAGATGTTGCACATGGGGCGTCTATTGGGATGGCAGAATATTTATATGACTTTTATACTATTTTCGGAATAAACACTGGTATTATCTTGGGAAATATAGGTTCATGGGAAGGGGCTACGTTTTTAATAAGAACGGCACAATTACTAGCAATGGATTCCGTAATACTCAAAGTTGGTATTGGACCAGGTTCGGCATGTACAACACGTGTAAAGACCGGTGTGGGTCTTGGGCAGATGTCTGCTTTATCTAATGTTTATGCCGCAATCGAGGAAGAGGCAGAGACAGTTAATGTGGATATCATTGCTGATGGAGGAATAACCAAGCCTGGTGATTTTGTAAAAGCCCTTGCACTAGCAGATGCTGTAATGGTTGGTAGGTATTTAACTTCAGAGGATTTTTCTGGTGAGATAACAGTAAAAGATGGCAAGAAGTTCTTTACGTATTATGGCATGGCGTCTAAGCGTGCAAAGGGTAATGCAGATGAATATGTAGAGGGTGATGTCGTAACCACGGAAATACAGTTTCAAAGCTCTGCTGATGCAGTAAAATCCTTAGATTATGGGCTTCGCAGCGCCATGACATATGTAAATGCAAAAGATTTGCAGCAGTTTAGGAAAAATGTAAGATTTGCCAGAACAACACCGGCATCTACGTGGGAAGGGGGTGTACACAAATAGCAAAAAATCAAGATTTATTTACAGTAGTTCGTCAGCATGGTGCAGGGAAGTCTTTCACGCAAAAATTGGTGAACCTGTCAAAAAAAGCTGCTATTGGGTCAGAAAAACCTCCTAGCACAAACACTGAGTTTGCCGCCAAAAAAAGCATCGAGGCGCTAGTTCCAGTTATATTAGACCCGTCAGTAAGAGATGCAGGGTTTTTTGTAGCACCACATGATAGGTTTCATAATTTGTCTACTGAACACTCCTTATTTATGCTTATTGACAGAAAGTATGCAGGTGTCCTGGACAAAAAGTTTGCATGGAAATTGATAGATTCCAATTTAACTACATACGAAAAAACTACTATTAGAGCGGTGAATACTAGCAGCTTTTTGGGCGTTAAGTTTAGCACTACATATGAGCAGTATAGTAAGATAGCTTGGTTAAATCTAGTTTTTCAGATTATGCGGTCAGTTCAAGCGATAAAACTAGCACGTATTGAAGATTTCTTTCTTCGTGGAAATGTTACCAAAGAACAAGGACATTCGCCAACCATAAACTATGCCCATGATGTTTTTGCTGTTCTGGATATGCTACGGATTCCAATATTATCCGTAAAGCCAACTGGGTGGACAGATAAATTCTCACTACGGCTTACAACTAGCGGCGTAGTGCCAAGTGGTAGGGTAGCATATACTGCGGAAGGAAATATTAGTAACACTATACTACATTGGTTGTTCGAACTGTTAGCAGACACAATAACCGACTCCTCAGCAGGATTCTTGCGGGCGCATGTGTCACAAAATACAAAGGTTGTAGGAGTACTGCCAGAAGACGGCGCTTTAGCAACGAGATGGTATGAACTATACACCAATTACTATTCGGAAGGAGCCCCAGGAAGTAATAACCGACAAAGCTTTTTTGCCCCGCTAGTACAACATCCACGTTCTCTGTTCGGATGGAGTCTTGATGGTAAAAACTTACTCCCGTCTGGACTTATTTCTGCGCTTTCTGGAGGCTTTTTTGACCAAGTACGCTATGCCGAATTAGCAGGCGTTGATATTTTACAAGATGAAGATTGGGAAACTACTCCAGTCATATCAGACAGTGCGGTACGCGCTCCTATTAGAATAGGGACAACCATTGGGCTGCATCGTGCCCCACGGTGTACCACAGATACTGGAAAAAAGGAACATGCTGGCGGTTGCAAAAAAACTACTGATAAAGGGTTTTTTATGTACCCAACTATTAGGA
>JALWCU010000321.1 GCA_027015275.1 Bacteroidales bacterium
CTATTTATTGTATTGAGCATCAATGAATTGTGCACTATCTCTAACAAGAACGTCTTTGGTGGCGGGGTTACCTTTGTATTTAACAATGCCTTGGTCAGAGATATTCCCGGTTATTGAATTGTTTGCAAAAATTTCTGCATAAGCCTTATCAGTAACGTTGAGTATATAGTTTTTAGCTTTAAGGTCAAATGCCTTGTATTCTACTTTATCAGAAATCTTAAGTATAACATTTGAACAAGTGTCTCCAGTAAGGTCTATATCAGACTCTCCCGAACCGTTGATAGTAAGATTTTTCGTAATGAGATTGAGCTTAAGCTCACCTTCGTCTTTGACGTTAATAGCGAATACATCAGCTACTTTTAGAGGTGTGTTGTCCTTTATATCGACCGAAGCATTTGTATCAACCTCTATTGAGGTGATAAGTGAATATGATTGCTCTGGAAGATAGAGAACTGCACCAGAGTTTTCGGCAATTGTTAATACACCATTTGCAATTATGTAATTGACCTGGTCGTCTTTGTCGCCAGGAGCTAACTGCAACTTGTTACCTATGGCCAGTTTGAGCTCAGCATCCCTACTGACTTTAATAGCAGTGAAGGTAGGAATTTTTTTGCAGCTTGTGAAAAATAGAAGAATAACAAGACCAAGTGTTAAAGTTTTTAGTGCTTTCATGAGTTTTTGTTTTTAGTTTAGGTAGCTAAAGTACGCTACTTACTGGAAAAAAACAAGCCTTTTCGATAAATATTGTTATTTAATAGTAATTTTAATTGTGATTCGTATTATTTTATTCGTTTAATTTCTTTATGCAGTTCTTTTTTGAACTCCGTGATCTTGTTCATATTACAATGGGGAGAATAAATCATAACAAATGGCACGATTTCATAATGATTGGTCAGAACATATACATAAAACGGCTCAAAGCTTGCAAAGCAGTATGAGTGCATAATGCTATCCATAACAGTGTAAAATTCTTCCAGGTTGAGCTCTGTGGGAATTTTTATAAGGTAAATATGCCGTGAATTTGAGTCTTTGAAAATGTCCTCATGCAGCATTTCTAAGTCAATCCATTTTCTGTAATGTATTTTTCCCTGTTTTCGACTGAACCTTTTGTCTTTTTTGAATTTTACATTATGCTTTTGTATTAGATAATCAGCAAATTCCAGAGCCTGTGTTAGTTCGTTTTCGCGGAAACGCAGAGCAGTGTATATGTCATTGCCCAAGGTTATTTGTGCTCGATAGATGTGTAAAGTTTTGTTATATTTTTGCTCTAAGTCATTTATAAATCTGAATGATTCGTCTTCAATGCATTCGTTTTTCTCGGTCAGAGCAAACAGGTGGTGCTCATAAGGCGTGGCTTTTATCTCTGGCAAAGGATTATCGCCGTAATAAAGAATGTCTGGATTGGATTCTAAAATCATCATGTTACTTTTGCTCTGGGAGTGTCGTCCTAATTCGGCTCTATAATTTATGCAAAAAAAAGAATGGAAATTTGTGTGTTTCATATCATCTTTTTTGCTACATAAGATAATGTTTTTTTCTGAAAAAATGAAACTGGTTTTATAGATTTTGAGTTCCTATTGACTTGAATATCTTGATATGTATAGTTAGTGGTGAATCTTGAGGAGTAAAACTCGTTTCGTGGAAAAATTAATTTTTTGGCAAAAAATATGCTTTAAAACTTATACTTTGTATAATAGCCTGATAATTATATATTTGCATGAGCTACGAATTTTCTTGAGCCTTAAATAATATTGTTTAGTCGAAAAAATTACTCAAAAAAAGTAACTTTCTGAGCAGCAAAGACGTTATATGATAAAATAAAGCAAGAGGCTTATGTCTAAGAAGTTATCAATAGTATTGTTCTTTTTGATCTTAGTTTGCGATGATCTGGTTTTCTCACAGACAAGCTTCGTGAAAGTTAATTTGCCTTCGGCTAATTATATAGTTAGCTTTAGTCCTAAGCCTTTTTTCGAGAGTAATGATTCTGCTGTTTATATAAATATTTTGGATAGAACGAACATTCTGATAACTGTACGAGATAGTGTGGGTAAGCACCGTGATTTAAAGTTCACTACAGAACTGTATCCGTTTAGTATGCAGACTATTACAATTATAGAGAAGAACAGAAAACGCTTGAAATTGAATAACATTCGTTCAGAGTATTATTTGGTTAAGAAAAGATGTAGAACTTCGACGCCACAGTCAGTTGTAGAGCGAGCAATTGTCGATATGATGAGTATTGACCATATTGGAGCACGGCGCCAGGAGGCAAAGAAGTTCATTCGTACTCACTGCTTACGATTCATGCAGATAAAAGGAATTGTAATGATGTTTCCATCGGACAAAGACAGATTGGATGTGGCTAAATATTCGTATTTTTTTGTCCGGGATTATTATAATTATTTCCTTTTAAATCAGGCGTTTCAGTCCAAGTCTGCTTATAAACAGTTTGAAGAATTTGTCAAAAGTGTGAAAAAGAATTTTAAATTTTAATAAAATTAACATATATTGCGTTTTTAGTCTAAAAAAGCAAGGAAAATGAAACATAAGTTGTGGATAATACTTGTTATTTTTATTGTTGTCTTGTTGGCGTGGTCAAGGATAGAGAGGGCTAATGCAAGCGATAATATAGATTTACTAAGGTTAGAGATAGGGAAGAAAGTGGAACAAATTCATACGGTAAATCTATTTCATTATAATGACAAGAGCTTGACGCTTGTTTTCTTTTCTTGCTGCAACAAACACTACTTGATCTTGCACAAGTACTCTAAATTCAAAAATGATAAATTGATATTTTTTCTGCCACATTACAAGGTTGTCAGGGTAATCCGCAAGGAGCTATTCCGTAGTGGACATAAGTATGATTATTATAAGGCTGTTGAGTAGCATACTTGTTTTTTGTTCCTTTCCTTAGTTTTCGTGAATTGTGAAAAAATATTAACTTGCACCACAGTTCAATAAAAACGGTGAAGTTATGATGGAGCAAATTGATGCTTTTCTGATTCATTTGGACAAGTATTTAGGTAGTTCTGCTTGGTTTGTTTATTTACTTCTTGGTACAGGTATTTTTTTCACGTTTTACCTCAAGTTTCCACAGATAAGATATTTTCGTCATGCTCTGAGAATTGTATCTGGGAAATATGATAAGGAAACGGACAAGGGTGATACTTCTCATTTTCAGGCTCTTTCTACGGCATTATCCGGTACAATCGGTACAGGTAATTTGGCTGGTGTAGCCCTGGCAATACATCTGGGAGGTCCTGCTGCATTATTCTGGATGTTGCTGACAGCAGCTATAGGTATGACCACAAAATTCGTTGAAGTTACATTATCCCATAAATATCGTGATATATTGCCTGACGGTTCGGTGTCTGGGGGACCAATGTATTACATGCGAAAGAGACTGAATATCAAACTAAAGAATGGCAAGCTAGTGAAGACTGGTTATTGGCTTGGCGCTACTTTTGCATTAGCTGCAATTCTTTCCTCTTTTGGTTCGGGTAATATGCCACAGATCAACAGTATTTCCAATGCCATGTGGGCAACGTTCAAAGTGCCACAGATATGGACTGGCGGTATTTTGGCAGTTCTTCTGGGACTTGTAATTATAGGTGGTATTAAGCGAATAGCAAAGGTTACTGATAAATTGGTTCCGGGAATGGCTTTGTTATATTTTATTGGTGCTCTAGCAGTGTTAATAACAAATTACAAGAATGTGCCATCTGCTTTTTATTCTATTTTTCATGATGTTTTCACAGGCACAGCAGCAGTAGGCGGTTTCCTTGGGGCTAGTATTGCTTTTGCTTTTAACCGTGGCGTTAATCGTGGCTTGTTTTCTAATGAAGCTGGTCAGGGCTCGGCACCTATAGCACATGCAGCAGCCCGCGCCCATGAGCCTGTTTCCGAAGGTATGGTTGCTTTGCTTGAGCCTTTTATAGATACGATTATTATTTGCTTCCTTACAGGTCTTGTGATACTTTCTACTGGCGCCTGGAAACAAAAATATGAGAATAAGTTTCAAGTTGCTGATATTGTGGTGCTAAATCGCATTTACAATGAGAAGAATCCAGAGGATGTAAAAATCATTTTTGATGGTCTCAACCGCAAGGGGCCTCTTCCTATTTATACAGGATATTTGGATGTCAAAAATGGTAAAATCATTACGCCAGTATCTCTGCTTCATGCTCGTTCTCTAGCAGACAATGTCAAGGTTTATAAGGATAAAAAACTTTACACAGGTAAGATAAAGGTAGAAAGAGGAAAACTCTCTTTGCCAGAAGATATGGCTATTTATGGTAAATCATTATTACATTCAGCGCCATTGACAACCCAGGCATTTAAGGAAAGTTTTTTTGGTAATTTCGGCGAATATATCATAGCTATTGGCTTACTTTTGTTTGCTTTTTCTACGAGTATATCATGGTCTTATTATGGAGATAGAGCAATAATTTATCTTATTGGGACTAAATGGGTTATGCCATACAGAGTATTGTATATTTTAGCGTTTTTCGTGGCTTCATTCACTGATACAACAATTATCTGGCATCTTTCATATATTACAATAGTATTAATGGCGATTCCAAACTTGCTCGGTCTTCTACTGTTGCACGGAGAGGTCAAACAGACAATTAAAGATTATTGGAAAGTTTTCCGTAAGGAGTTTCCAGAAGAGAAGGTTGAGATTAAGGGCGAATATTAAAATTTTTGAGCTTTATGTTCTCTAGTCTCCTGGCTAAATTTATAAGAGAAAAAACACATATAGAACCAGAAATGAAGTTTTTGATAGTAGGTTTGGGAAATATTGGTCCGGAGTATGAACATACTCGACATAATTTGGGGTTTCAAGTATTGGATTTTTATGCTGGTCAGAATGATTTGGTCTTTGAGCCACGGCGTTATGGTGATTTGGCTCTGAAAAAGTTGCGTGGACGTTATGTCTATTTTCTAAAGCCCTCGACATACATGAATCTTTCGGGTAAAGCAATACGTTACTGGCTCGAAAAGGGTAAGATACCTATTGAGAATCTGCTTGTCGTAGTAGATGATTTGAATTTACCGTTAGGTGCAATTCGTTTGCGGGGTAAGGGATCGGATGGCGGACACAATGGTCTTAAAAATATCTGTCAATTGCTGGGACATTGTAATTTTTCCAGGTTGCGTTTTGGCATTGGCAATGATTTTCCTTCTGGACGTCAGGTTGACTATGTTTTAGGCAGGTGGAGCCAGGAAGAATGGCAAGCTGTCGAGGAACGTTTGCCAATTATTTCCCAAGCTATAGAGACCTTTGTTCTCGAAGGAATCAGTCGTGCAATGAGCAAGTTTAATTCTAAATAATACAGAGATGAACGAAAGAGACATTTTTCTGCAGCATGTGGGTCAGACAACGCGCAGGCCGCTTTTACTTCATATAGACAGGGCAGAGAATATTTATCTTTATGACAAGAATGGTCGCAGATATATTGATATGTGTTCTGGGGTGTCGGTCAGTAATCTTGGACATGGACATCCTCATGTTATGCAGGCTGTAAAAGATCAGGTAGATAGATACATGCACTTAATGGTTTATGGAGAATTTGTCGAAAGTCCACAGGTGCAATACGCTAAGCTCCTGGTGGAGCACCTACCACAAAAACTTAATGCTGTGTATTTTGTAAATTCAGGTAGTGAGGCTATAGAAGGTGCAATGAAGCTGGCTAAGCGTTACACAGGAAGACACGAGATAGTCTCGTTTTGGAATGCTTATCACGGAAGCACACATGGCGCTTTGAGCATATTGGGAGATCTGGAGTTTACACGTGCTTTTCGTCCGCTTGTCCCAGATATTAAAAGATTACATTTTGCTCAAGAGAGTGAGCTGGAGCAGATAACAGAAAAAACTGCCGGTGTTGTTGTAGAGCCAATCCAGGCAGAAGCGGGTGTTATTGTACCAAGCACAGAATATATGCAGGCGTTGAGAAAGCGCTGTGATAATGTGGGCTGCCTTTTAATTTTTGACGAAGTGCAGACAGGCTTTGGACGTACGGGCAGACTGTGGGCATTTGAGCAATTTGATGTTGTGCCAGATATTTTGGTAATAGCTAAAGCAGCGGGCGGTGGTATGCCTTTGGGAGCTTTTATATCTGACAAAGAAATAATGGACACGCTTACTTTCCGTCCGGCTCTGGGACATATAACTACTTTTGGCGGGCATCCTGTTTCTTGTGCAGCTGGAAAAGCAGCAATGGAAGTGTTGTTGCAAGAGAGATTATATGAAACAGCACAGAGAAAAGGTGAGAAATTTATCGAGCTGCTAAAGAACCATCCTAAGGTCAAAGATATTCACGGCATTGGGCTGTTAATTGCAGTAAAATTGCAAAGCCAGGAATATTTGGGCCGTTTTATGGATAGATTGGTAGAAAACGGGTTGGTTACAGATGTCTTTCTCTTTGCACGTGATAGTTTCCGTATAGGTCCGCCGCTGGTGATAACAGACGAACAGATAGAAGAAATCGCTGCTATTATTCGCAGAACTTTAGATGAGGTTGATTGAGTAGTGTCGATGTTATGTATATGTACAAAGACCCTCGCTGACATTAGGCCAGCGAGGGTCTTTGCGTGTAAAAATATTTTTTATTTATTCCATATTCACGATTCTCTGTCGTGTGTGATAAACGGCAGTGCGCAGCAGTTCAATGCTTTTTTGATTAATGACGGGTTTGTCATTAATGTATCTTACTTGCCTAAGTATGGCGTCGATTGGTCTGATTAAAGTCAGTACATTTTGGGCCATGTCAGAGAGCGAGGCATCTTTGTCAAGGAGACTGACGAGCTGTTGTGAGGCAAATTTTTGTTCAGCGACTTTTTGGTAAATAATGGTAGGGTCTTTTAGTGTTTCGGCAGCTTTAAGAGCCAGATATAATGCCTCGACAAATGAGCCAGTGAGTACAACTGAAGCTACGTCGCTTTTGCCACGGTCAACAAGATAAGAGTAAGTTTTGTAATATGATTCAGTGGCAATTTTGTAGAGAGAATCAGTATTATTGATATTGTTGTCAATGCGTTGTAAGAAGTCATCGGTAAAGAGCAATGTCAATCCCAGCTCGTCCGAAAGGCTCTTTATTGCGTCGAAATATTCTCGTACCAGAAGTCCATTGTTAAAGACATTAGCATAACTCAGATCAGTTCCATAAACGCCGATATTGAGAGCTTGCGCTTGTGTGGTAAGATACTTTTTTGAATTGCTAATGGGGTTGAGTATATCTTGGTCAAAGCTGATACCTGCTTTCGTTATAACGTCTGTAACTTCATAAGGTGTAGGTACGGGAAATACCTTTAGCTCAGGGCCTTTATTAGACTGGATAATGTTAGCCTTGGGTGGTATTTGTTTCTTTTCTCCTTTTTTGCATGAGTTGAAAATTAGGATTATTAGGGAAAGCGATAACAGAACTGTGAAGTATCTTTTTAGCCTCATAGGGGAAATAATTAAGTTTTCTATAACAAAGTTACAAAAAAATAAAAATTAATTGTGTAAATTAGGATACTTTTTGAACCAGCTTCTCAATTTGAGAGACAGCACGCCCCAGAATGCCTCATTAAATATTCCTCCGTTCATTTTAGAATGGCCTTTTTGCCTGTCGGTGAAAACAATAGGAACTTCAATTATTTTGGCGCCCATTTTCCATGCGGTGAATTTCATTTCTATCTGAAAAGCATAACCTTTGAAGCGAATCTTATCCAGGTTAAATTTTTTCAATAGATAATTGCGATAACATTTAAAGCCTGCCGTAGTGTCCATTATTTTCATACCTGTAACAAATCGTACATAAGCCGAGGCATAGTAAGACATTATTATTCTGCCTATGGGCCAGTTAATAACATTGACACCATTGACATAACGCGAGCCTACTGACATATCTGCGTTTTGTTTTTGGCAAGCTTCCAGAAGTCGTGGCAGGTCAGCAGGATTGTGCGAGAAGTCGGCATCCATCTCAAAGATATAATCGTATCCCTGTTCTAGTGCCCATTTAAAGCCAGTAATATAAGCAGTTCCAAGTCCCAATTTGCCAGTCCTCTGGATAAGGTGCAAGCGGTCAGGATATTTTTCTTTCTGTAGAGCCTTTACTATATCAGCTGTGCCGTCAGGGGAATTGTCATCGATAATCAGTACATGAAAGCCTTGCGGCAAGCTCATTACAGCATCTATGATGTCTGCTATGTTTTCTTTCTCGTTATACGTTGGTATTATGACAAGTTTCTTCTCATCCATGATATTCATTTTTATCAGCTATTTGAGAGAAAAAGTGCTTTTTTTTGACATAAAACTGCCAGATAATGCTTTTGTGTATTATCTCTGGATAGTCAAATTTATTATTTTTTTTCAGTTTTCTTCGTTTCTTTATAAATGTTTTGAGATTTTTATAAAAATGTAAATGTGCTCTCAATACCTGGATAAATCCTTGTCTTGGGCCTGCTGTTAGGAAATTCAATGCGGCAATACCGTCGAGTACCATGCGCCAGAAGATTAGTGGGAAAGCCTTGCCCACAGGCATATTTTTGACAAGCATGTATAGACTGTTGCGAAAGTTGAAGTAGATTTTACGAGGATTGTTGTATTCAAGCGTTCCTCCCCCCAGATGAAAGACTGTTGCGTTAGGATAGACGTAAATTTGTTTTCCCATGTTTTTTAGCCGCCAACATAAATCAATCTCTTCCATGTGTGCAAAGAAATCTTCGTCAAATCCTCCTACTTTGAAAAAATCACATGCTCTGATGAACATTGCAGCGCCACTCGCCCAGAAAACAGGTGTAATGTCATTGTATTGACCTTTATCTTGTTCGACGACGTTTAACACTCGACCGCGAGCCAGTGGATACCCCCATTTGTCAATAAAACCACCTGCGGCACCAGCGTATTCAAATTTTTCTGGTTCACGAAAGGACAGTATCTTGGGCTGTACGGCTGCTATCTTTGGATGGGCGTCCATGAACTGGATGATTTTCTCAGTCCAGCCAGGTGTAACCTTTACGTCAGTGTTAAGCAAGACAAAGTATTCTGCTTTAATTCGTTCCAGTCCTTTGTTGTATCCACCAGCAAAACCATAGTTCTGTTCGAGATTAATGATTTTAACCTGTGGAAAATTTTTCGCAACATAATCAAGTGAGCCGTCGGTCGATGCGTTGTCAATGATATATATATCAGCGTTAGATGTGTTGTGGACGACAGAAGGCAGAAAGGTAGGCAGTATTTTTTCACCATTCCAGTTGAGCAAGGCAACAGCGACTTTAGTCATACATAGTCTTTTTAATAACTTGCATTAAGTCATTGAATACTATATCGTTTGAAGCAATTATTTCTTTTCCAAATAGCCAGTTATCCTTGCCTTGGAAGTCGGCAATTTTACCGCCGGCTTCCTGAACGATTAAAGCACCGGCAGCTACATCCCAAGGGCTGAGACTATATTCGAAGAAGCCATCGAAGCGTCCGCAGGCAACATAAGCAAGGTCAGTTGCTGCCGAGCCCAGACGGCGTAACCCATGGCTGGTCTGCATGAAATATTCCAGTAGCTTCATGTAGCGTTCCATACGGCTATAGTCATAGAAAGGGAAACCAGTAGCCAGAAGAGTATCGTCGAGCTTTGCAGTCCTAGTAACGTGGATTTGCATGCCATTGAGATAAGCGCCGCCCCCGCTGTATGCCCAGAAAGCTTCCTGTGCGCCAATTTCATATATAACGCCCAGAATAATCTGGTCTTTGTAACGGAGCGCAATGCTCACAGCTACAGGGCGCAAACCGTGAATGTAGTTTGTCGTGCCATCGAGCGGATCGACTATCCAGTTGTAAGTATCTGATTGCCTAGTTATTGTTTGTTCTTCGGCAATAAAACCACTCTCGGGCAAAAGTTCCTGTAGCTGTTTGGTGATAAATTTTTCCGAGTTTTTGTCCACCTCTGTAACGTAATTGTGTATGCCTTTGGCTTCGATTTTAATATCGTGAATTCTTTGTTGTTGTGATTTGATATATTCACCTGCCTCCTTGGCTATTTCAACAACTTGGGATGTTATTTTTTTCAGTTCCATTGTTTTTTTATTTGGTGTTTTCTATGACCTCTGCTACATCCTTGGGTGGATAATTAATTTCTTTGGGCTTAGTCTGTGCTAGTTTCATGACATACTCTGGTTTGAGTTTTATGTAAATTAACCCTGCTATTCCAAAGATTATCATAAATATTGAGATTATCTGAGCCTGTGTGATAGCAATGCCAAAAATATGATAACGCGGAGTTATTCGGATAAATTCGATAAAGAAGCGTTCCAGCCCAGCAAGTATTAGATAAATTGAGAATAAGGTTCCGGGTACTTTTAGCCTTTTTCTCAGTGACCAAAGAATCAGGAATACGATGAACATTGTAAGTGTCTCATAGACAGGTGTGGGGAAAACAGGTTGAGGCAAGACGTGGCAGAAAATGTCATGACAGTTTGGTATTTTAACCCCCTCATTAATAACATTGTGAGGATAGTTATATGCCCACATCCAGTTAGGCAGAAATGATAGCCAATGTGGTTTTGGTGCAGTATTGACGATGCCCCAGCAGCCATCGCCTGATAATTCGCAGCCAATACGGCCTATTGAGTATCCTATTGCCAAAACAGGTGCAGATACATCAAAGATATGAATTAGATTAATATTGTATTTTCTCAGATATAGAGCCACAGCAATGAAACCGACGATAAGTCCACCATAAAAAGCAAGCCCACCGAAAGAGAAAATTGTTCCCCATGGATCTACTAATAATTCATCTTGTATATGCTCGAGTATATTAAAAACTTTTGCACCTATCAGTCCCCATATTCCGCCTACAACTATCAGATTACCAATGAGTTCATGTGGCCACATCTTGCGGGCAATTGTCTTAGGCTCTGGGAGTTTTTTCTTATTCTTATCCCACCAGACATACAGTGCAGTCAAAAGTCCGATAATAATGCCCCATGTAGTGCTTCCCTCTTTGTTCACAAGGAAATATTGAGGGTTTGCTACAAATTCATTGTAATGAACAAATGCATAAACAAGTTTGAAGCCGAGCAATCCTGCAACAACAAAGGCTATTAGGAGTTCGGTAACTGAAGCTGGTTTACCGATTGTTTCCTTTACGAAGAAAGGCAAAAACACGCCTTCTTTTTCTTTGCGTTTAATCTCGTAATATGCCACGATAGCTGCAACAGTAAATGCTGTTGCTACCATAAAGCCATAAGTCTGAATGGGCAGCGGAATGTATATTCCGAAAATATCTTGAATCAAATCTGACAAACGTGGATACATAGTGTATATTTTTATTTAATTGAAAAGTAATTTTTCTATAAAGTCTTTATAATCTTTCATTGCTTTGCTAATCAATTCTTTAGCTTCTTTGGCGTTGTAAATGTGCGTTATTTCACAACGTTGTAGAGCAATGTCAGGCATGTCTTTGTAAGTAAGAAAATAGTGCTTTAGCCGGTCGATAACAGGTTCAGGTACCTGGGAAATATCGCGGTAATTGCCATATACAGCGTCGTTTTTGAGGACGGCGACTATTTTGTCATCGGCTTGATTACCGTCAATCATACGGAAGCCTCCAATTGGAATAGCCTTTACCAGAATATCGCCTGAAGAGACGTTTTTTTCTGTAAGTACACAAATATCCAACGGATCACCATCGCCCACGATGTCAGGGCGATTGAGAATATCTGCACTTGTCTTGCCTACTCTCTCTCCGCAATAAGTTTGAGGAAGAAAGCCATAGAGGGCTGGCAAAATGCTTGAATATTTTTGTGGACGGTCAATAATAAGGTAGCCAGTTTCTTTGTCCACTTCATATTTAACAGTGTCAGTTGTAACCATCTCTATATAGCATGTAACTTCCTCGGGGGCATTGCTGCCAATGTTAACGCCATGCCAGGGATGTGCCTTGTGTCTGAGTCCTAAAAGCTTACCAATAGGATCGATAGGTTTGTGATCTTTGGATGCCATAGTTAAATGTTTTGATTTCAATTTCCAAAAATATACTTTTTTCGTCTAAAATTTTTATATCCATTTACTATTTTTTGTATAGGATAAAATTTGCTATTTTTATGGTCTTATTAATTACAAAAATTATTAGCCATGGACAAGAGATTTATACCAGACTCAGAGCTCGTTCTTAGAGACGACGGAAGTGTTTATCATCTTAATCTAAAACCAGAAGACATCTCAGATACAATAATATTAGTCGGAGACCCTGACCGCGTGCAATTAGTGGGCACTCTTTTGGATGAAATACAGGTAGAAAAGCACAACCGTGAGTTTCATACAATAACTGGACTATACAACGGTAAGCGGATAACAGTCCAATCAACTGGTATTGGTACTGATAATATCGATATTGTAATCAATGAGTTGGATGCTTTGGTCAACATTGATCTCAAGGAGCGTGTCATAAAAGACAAGCATACTAGTTTGACATTTGTCCGTGTGGGGACTACAGGTTCTTTGCAGCCAGAAATACCCGTAGATGCGCCAGTTGCAGCCAAGGTTTCATTGGGTTTTGATAATTTGCTTAATTATTATGCTGGCCGTAATGAGGCAAGCGACGCAGATATGGAAGAAGCTTTTATTAAATTTATTTCATGGAGTCCGCTCTTACACCGTCCATACTTTGTACATGCAGACCAGCAACTGTTTGATAAAGTGGCTCATGACATGTTTTATGGAATAACCATTGCTGCACCAGGTTTTTATGGTCCGCAGGGACGTTATCTCCGTCTTGAGCCAATGGATCCACATTTGAATGAGAAATTGCAGAAGTTTGAATATAATGGACTGAGAATTACGAATTATGAGATGGAAAGTTCTGCGCTTTATGGCTTATCGAAACTATTGGGGCACAAGGCTTTGGCGCTTTGTAATGTAATTGCCAACCGTTTTCGTGGCGAGTTTAGTGCTGACTATCATGCTGCAATCAAAAAAACTATCAAGACTGTATTGGATAGACTTACTGCGTAATCCAGAGTTAATATGATGTTGCGGGAATTCCAGTCAGTTGTTAAGCTAATCGATGATCAGACGCCAGAGGTACAGCGACAGGTGGACAGAAAATTACGCGAGTTTTATTTCACTCTTTCACCCAAGCAATGGCTGGATATGATTAATGACCAGCCGCAGCATATTAAGGCAACGCTGTCTGGGCTTTATGAGAGCTTTAATAAGCAGTATTTTAGATTTTTATTTAATCAGTGGGCAGGTCTATTAACAGACAAAGACCGTCGGCTTTCTGATTGGCTGGAAATGAGCGGCGAGAAAGTAGAATTTGAGAGTAGTTTGCTTTATTTACTTTTTATTGTTTCTCGGCTCTTGACTCCTTTTTTGTCGTATCAGGAGCTAAAGGACCAGTTTAATGTATTATTTGATAAAGTTCCTGTAGATTTTATGCGCAGCAGCACGCCACTGGAGCAGGCGAGATATTTTGTTTGGCTTTTTTATAAATGGGATAGGTTTTATTCCACTGCTGAAAATCCTTTGTGGGTAACTTTTGATCCGTTTATGACACTGGATAGGCGAAAGGGCTCGGGTTTTACTATTGCTATGATAATGTCGGCATTGGCAGAGGAAGTGGGTTTGGACTGGTTTGTAATAAGCGATGAGCTGGCCAGTACACCTTATGTGGTGATACCTGTGGACAAAGAGTGGACATTGCAACCTTTGTTGATTAATGCGGCTACTGGTGTCATTCTCAATCAAATACCACAGGAAATTAACGGTTCTTTAGTACAGTTTGTCAGAACAGATGAGCACCGACTGGTCAGTGCATTTTATTTTTTATTGGCATATTTAAAGAATCAGTTTTTACCAGGCTCTCTGTATAAGTTAATTGGGAAAATTTGGTCTTCATTGGCAAATAAGATTTTAAATAAGTAAAAATTGAAGAGAATGAGCAAGGTCCTTATAGCAATGAGTGGAGGTATAGACAGTTCAATAGCTGCGTATTTATTGCAAGAACAGGGGTATGAAGTTATAGGACTTACTTTTGTCAATTACATTGAGGACGGGGAAGATAGCTCTGAATTACAGTTTGTCAGAGATGCCAAGCATGTAGCAGATTTCTTGGGAATAAGACATGTTGTTGTGGACATACAGGAGTCTTTCAGGACAATTATAGACTATTTTGTGCAGGAATATTTTCGGGGACATACGCCAAATCCGTGTGTGATATGTAATCCTACGATAAAGTGGAATGTATTTATGGAGTATGCAGATTTGTTTGATGCTCAGTTTATTGCCACAGGGCATTATGCTATTAAAAAATCACAAGCCGGGCGTTATTTTATTAGCCAGGGGGTGGACAGAGCTAAGGATCAGTCATATTTTCTATATCGCTTGACTCAGGAGGAGCTTGAGCGCACTTTGTTTCCTTTGGGGCATTTGCACAAAGAAGAAATTCGTCAGATTGCCACTGAGCTGGGTTTGACAAATCTTGTGGTAAAGCGTGAGAGTTATGACGTATGCTTTATCCGTTCAGACGATTATCGTGATTTCCTACGCCAATATTCTAAAAAAGAAAAAATGAAAATTCAACCTGGCGATATTATTGATGTTGAGGGTAGAGTAGTGGGTAGGCACGAAGGAATAGGGCTTTACACAATAGGGCAGCGCCGTGGTCTGGGTATTGCTCTTGGCTATCCTGCTTATGTTGTTGATATTGACCCAGATAAGAATCGTATAATAGTAGGCCCCCGTGAAGCTCTGGCACGCGATAGACTCGTGGTTAGCGATTATACAATGATGAAATATGCTTCTATTACAGAGCAAGGCATGCATTGTAAAGTGAAGATTCGCTACCGCGACTCTGGAGTAAGTGCTACTATTAAGCCCCGTGGAGCAACATTAGAAGTTGTTTTTGATTCGCCTGCTTATGGTGTGACGCCTGGACAATCAGCTGTTTTTTATGAAGGTGACGATGTAATTGGTGGCGGTATAATTAGGTGATTTTAGCTTTGTTTTTTTTCTTTTTCCTGATCATTTTAAAAGCCTGAATAGAATAATTAGGGGCTCCCAAAATTTCAGTTATCAAATAACGGTTTGAAATAAAGCTGTCGAAAAAGTCGAACCTATCGATTACTATGACTTTACTGTCTGCTGTAATATCAAGAGACTGTATAAAGTAGTCTAAATTTATACCACGAATTAGAATCTGGTTGTCAGAATAAATATTTTCTCCTTGGTCTTTTAGCTCACCCTTGAGAATTATCAGAACGATTTCTTTGTTGTAATTGGTAAAGTCAAAGCTTTGTCCCTTCTGTAAATTGATTACCTCGGCAGCCTGTGCTAAGTGAATAATGTTATTTTCCGAAACATTGAAGAAAAGCGGATGGTGCTTTAGCAACTTTATCTTGTCTGGCAACAGGTAGCCATTGTGCGAAAGTATCTTAATTAAACGTTGTTTGCGTGGTGACATGTTGGATAAGTAGTCGAAGCACTTGACAGGATTCTCATCGAAAATATTCTTTGCTGCCACGGTATAGACGACTTCTTCTGTATGATAAAGGGCAGCAAAAATTTCATCAGGAATATCACTTTTGCGTATAATCTGTAGTACTTTCTGGATATTTTCTTTGTTCCATACAACAATATCAGAGTAATCGTGCAGAGTAACAGAGCTCTCTTTATTAGCTTTTTTGTGAATTCTTCCTAGTATTTCAATGGCTTTGGATATAGTCCAAGGACTTATTTTATCATAGTCTCTGAGAATAATATCCTTGAGTCTCTGCTCGAAACTCATCCTTTGCTGTGGGAATAACTTGCTCAGTCGTTTTATCTTGATTGGTGGTGCTACATCTTCGAAAATTGGACTTACAAGTTTTTTTATGTCATTGTCAAAGAAGTTGTCTAAAATTTCTAGTGCAAAGATTATTTCTTTTCCCACAATATTTTTTTGAATAAGTGTAATAATTCTGGGCTCATAAATGAAGCTCAGGAGTAAGAAGAGGACATCTATGTAAAGTTGTTTTTCATATTCGAGAGCCATGAAGAGCTTTAGGCTACCTTTGCGGTCATATATGTCTTCTATTGTTGTGTATATCCAAGCAAGGTTTTCGACAGTCTTTTCTATGTGCTTTTTGATTATTGGTCGTGTTTGTTCATCAGCCTGGAACTTGCAGAAGAACAGTCCCCATATAACTTCCAGCTGTATTTCCCTGTCTGGATAGTCTAAGTGGCTAAGCAATAATGCTTTAGCTTCTTTAGTGCCTATCTTTGCGTAGATTTCAATAATTTTCAACAATAGATCACGACTTGCGTGTTCTTCGAAAAATTCATCGAGATATTTTAGAACTAATGAACCAAACTCCAAGAGGATATTAGCCACAATATGTCTGTATTCCTTGTCCTGTAGGAATGTTATGAGCTGTCTTATTACGGTATCGCTCTTTAGTATGGGACTGAGATTAATTGCAGCGATTTTTACAAATTTATTTTTATCATTTAACAGTGTAATTAATTGTTCATCAGTAGGTTTATATAATTTTTTGTGGATATATTTCAGCAGTTTAATCCTGTCTTTATAGTCAGGGGAATTTAGTAATTCATCAGCTTGGTCTGGTGTAATTTCGCCACTAATATCGCTGTAGTCCAAAAACATCAGTGCACGTTTGGCAATGATCTGAACTTCTGCATCTGATTCTTTTTCTACAAGCGGAGTGATAGCTTTGGCTAATCTTTTTCTCCATGTTGTGTCAATGCTTCGTAGCACTATTTTAAGCAGAAAATCATCATTATATTTTTTTAGAATAGCAGAGGCATAAGGCTCAAGAATCTTGGGATTAAGCTCAGAAAGTACTATTGACGAAAAGTCCACCAGGTCTTTGTTATCAGAGACGAGTCTCTTTTTTAGAATTTCGCTACCAAACTGATATTTATCAGTTCCACGGCGCTTATCTTTGCTAATTTTGGCAAGGATTTCACGTATTTTGTCTTTGTATGATTTATACAGATTGACAGCCACGTAAACCCAGAACAGAACTAACGGAAAAACCAATAATGGATAATACTTTAGCTCAAATCCAGTGGGTGTAACCAGTATTCTATTTGCCAGCCACAAAAGTACACCGGCTATCGCAATTGCCAGCTGCATAACAACGCCCACGCGTACTTGTACAGCCAGCTTTTTATCTTCAGGCAGAGGTTGGTAAAGAATATTAAATGATGGATCATCAAGCCCACGCCTTATAATTCTCTCAAAAGACTTTAGCAAGGTCATTACAGCCAAAAACAGCAGAGCATGGACCCCAAGAGTAAAAGCAATGATTATGGCAAGAAATGTGAGTAATGCTATAGTAACAGGGAGAGCAGTAAGACCGAGTCTGACCCCATAATGGCTAAGCAGACGTCTGGAATAGTATGAAATAATAAGCTCTCCAACTTTCAGAGCTCCAAAAATAACTGACAAATATTGGGCAACGTGTTCGGGCTTTATTGAGATTTTGACTGAGGACAGAAACCCAAAATCAACTAAATAAATCATTGACATTGATAGAGTTGCAGCCAGAAATATCCACACAAAGTATTTCTCTTTGAGCAATGAGAAAAAGCTAATTTTAGGCTTTTGCTGTTTTTGCCGTGCAGATATTTTAATATCCTCTTTTTCCCCAGATACTTTGTAAATCCAGAACAGTATTATAATTGCTAGTATAAGTGCACCGGCTCCTACATATAATAAATCGTATATGTGATGAACG
Source organism: Bacteroidales bacterium (assembly GCA_027015275.1). Taxonomy (GTDB): domain Bacteria; phylum Bacteroidota; class Bacteroidia; order Bacteroidales; family S143-33; genus S143-33. The sequence goes on from JALWCU010000321.1 coordinate 17,722, forward strand.
GCCTTTTTTAAGAATGGAATTGCAAAATAGCTCAGGATAGCTGCCAGCACGCCTCCCATATTGAACAGACCATAGAGGCGCTTTACCTGTGCGAGGTTAAGAAATCTGATAGCCAGACCACCCAGCTCTATTGCAGACAATGAAATAAATGGCCATGCCCAGATAAAAACAAAAATACTGAGATATTTTTCTGGTATATAATTGAGCCCCAGTGGACCTATAAGACTGGTAAAAAACATAAACAGCAGGGCACCCAGAAAAAGAGCTTTACTATTTACATATTTTTGTGCAACAGAATATAATGTACTTGTTAAATACCCAAAAATACCTGCCAATATATATGCATACGGTAGCTGCTGGCTGCCATAATTAACTATGAATACAGAGTTGGCCGAAACAAAATAAAAAGCAATGAACCAGCCTATGAAAAAGCTATGCAAAAATAGCAGGACGAAAATATCAACTTCCTTTTCTTTTAGTTCTAAATTCTTGATTAAGAATGTCTTAAATTTGTCTAACATTTTGCTCTTTACGTATTTATTAAATTCTAATCAAAAACTGTTCAAATTTTAGTGTAGTCTAACCATTTTTATAGCTTTTTTCCAGCCTTCATATAAATATTTCTTTTGGCCTTCGGATATTTGGGGCTTAAAAATTCTTTCAATGGTCTTAAGATCTTTGATTTGTTCGAAATTAATGAATCCAGTTGCCAGGGCTGCAAGAAATGCTGCGCCCAGGGCAGTAGTTTCTACATTTGTTGGACGGTAAACATCCACTCCGAGAATATCAGCCTGGAACTGCAACAAAAAATTATTAGCCGATGCACCACCGTCCACAAAGAGTGTTTTTAACTTTAGCCCAGAATCTTGTTCCATTGCTTCAAATACATCTCTTGTCTGAAAGGCGAGGCTCTCCAATGTGGCTCGAACAATGTGATTTCGGTTAATGCCTTGTGTCAAGCCTACTATGGCACCGCGAGCATACATGTCCCAGTAAGGTGCACCTAAGCCAGAGAATGCGGGTACGAAGTAAACTCCCTGAGATGATTCTACGCTCATAGCCATTGCCTCTGTCTCTGGAGCTGATTTTATTATCCCAAGGCCATCGCGTAGCCATTTGATTGCTGCACCAGCTATAAATACACTGCCTTCCAATGCATATTTTATTTTACCGTCGAGGCCATAGGCTATGGTTGTAATCAATCCATTGTTTGATTTATAAATAGTTTCACCAGTATTCATTAGAATAAAGCAGCCAGTTCCATAAGTATTTTTTGCCATGCCGGGTTCGAAGCATGCTTGACCAAATAGAGCGGACTGCTGGTCTCCTGCAATGCCTGCTATTGGTATCTCGGCACCAAAGAATTTTTTGTCAGAATAGCCGACTGTGCCGCTGGACTCAACTACTTGAGGTAAAATATTTTTTGGTATTTCTAAAAGAGAGAGAAGTTCATGGTCCCACTGAAGGTCTCTGATGTTGAAAAGCATTGTCCGCGAGGCATTTGTATAATCTGTAACATGTACTTTGCCAGCAGTGAGGTTCCAGATTAGCCATGTATCTATGGTACCGAAAAGTAATTCTCCACGTTTAGCTTTGGCCAAGGCATCAGGGACATTATTTAATATCCAGTGTATTTTGGTCGCAGAGAAATATGGGTCTATTGGCAGGCCTGTTTTGTATTGAATAGTTTCGTTATAGTCTTTTTTCAGACTTTGGCAGAACTGTGCGGTTCTTTTATCCTGCCAGACGATAGCATTGTATATTGGTGAGCCAGTCTTTTTGTCCCAGATAATAGTTGTTTCTCTTTGGTTCGTTATGCCTATGCCTTTGATTTGTTCGGGAGAGATGCCGGACTTTTTTATCAGACGTTTGGCAACATTGATTTGTGTTTGCAGGATTTCATAAGGATTTTGCTCTACCCAACCTGGTTGTGGATATGTGGATGTAAATTCTTCTTGCTCAATTCCTACTATATTGAATAATTTATCAAAAAGTATAGCACGACTACTGCTTGTACCCTGGTCTAAAGCTAATATGTATTCCATAGTTAATGCTTTTTTGTTTATATATTGAAAAATAATTAATCAAAAAAAAATAGCAAAAAAATTATATTTTTTTCATAAAATCTCTAAGTCTATGTGTTTTAAAAGAATAAAAAAATATGATATTATGTAAAAAATTATTTTTGCGATAATAGTAAAATTCTTTTTTTTGTACTAAAAATTTTAGATTATGCGTAGGTATGATTTTATAGCGATAGAGGGTAATATTGGTGCTGGTAAGACTTCGTTGACCAGGATGATTTCCAGGGATTTTAATGCCAAAGTTATTTTGGAGAGATTTGCGGAGAATCCTTTTTTACCCAAGTTTTATCAGGAGCCAGAGAGGTATGCCTTTCAGGTGGAGATGTCATTTTTAATAGATCGTTATCAGCAGTTAATAGAGGATATTCAGCATTTGGATCTATTCAAAGATTTTGTTGTTTCGGATTATTATTTTACGAAGTCTTTAATCTTTGCACGTAATACATTGGAAGATTCGGAATATCAGTTATATAGAAGATTTTTCTCTGTCATATACAAGACAATTCCAAAGCCTGATTTATATGTATATTTACATGTTGATGTCCCCAGGTTGCTGGAGAATATCAAAAAGCGTGGAAGGCCTTATGAACAGAACATAAAACCAGAATATCTGGAAAAAATACAGCATGGGTATTTTGATTATTTCAAGCAGCAGACGGATTTTCGTTTTTTAATAATAGATACGAATAATATTGATTTTGTCGAGAATGAGAAGGATTATGAGCGTCTGGTGGAAAATATATTTGACAGGGATCATGACAAAGGCTTGAATTTTGTAAAACTTTAAAGCAAATTTTTTATATTTGAAAACTTTTGAAAATCAAAAATAAGTTTTACATTTGTTTTTGGAATATGACAATTTTTGAATATAAGTCAAACAAGAAAACCATAAATTTTTAATCATTATGAAAAAAATAGTATTACAACTTCTGGCAGTAGTCTTAATTTTTGCTTTGGGAGGTTGCGGCGTCAATAAGATGGTCAAAGATGCCAGCAATATCAAGTATGGCGTTACACCAAATCCTTTGGAGCTGAAGGCAGGTAAAGTGCCTATGACAGTTAATGTAACATTTCCTCCCAAGTACTTTGTAAAACAGGCGTATCTTGTTGTTACACCTTATTTGGTATCTGATATTGACAAGGAAAGTGAGATAGCTTTCAAGAGTCAGACGCTACAGGGAGAGAAAGTAAAAGACAATAATCCATCTGTTTCTTATGCTAATGGTGGTTCATACAAGTACGTTGACACATTAGCTTATAATAGTGTTTACCGTAGATCACATGTAGAGTTGAGAATGAATGTTAGCAAAGGTGCTAATGGCAAGAAATTGAAAATAGCTTCTATTACTATTGCTAAGGGTATTGTTACAACACCAGAGTTGGTTGATAAAGGCCTGATGGTAGATAATCCTGTTGTAAAGACGGCAGACGGCAAGATGATGGGACTTATGAGTACAGTAGTTCCTACCGTTAATAAGCCACAGCCACGTACTATTACAGAAAAATTAGTTCTGTATTATCCTATTCAACAGTCTTATTTGCCTATTAAACAGCAGCGTAAGCCTGAGGTTGACTCATTCCTTACAACATTCAAACAATACAAAGCTGATCCTAATCTCCAGCTTTTGGGGGTAGATATTGCAAGCTATGCTTCTCCAGATGGACCTATCCCATTGAACCACAATTTGGTAATTGGTCGTGGAAAGACAGCTAATAGTTTTGTTGCAAGAAAATTCAAGAGAGCAAAAGAGAGTGATATTGCTAAGACATTGCAACGTGTTACAACACCAGATGAAGACTGGGCAGGTTTCAAGGCTCTTGTTGAGCAGTCTAATATTAAGGACAAAGACCTGATTCTTCGTGTATTGCAGATGTACTCTGATCCTAATGTTCGTGAGCAGGAAATCAAGAAGATGGCAGAAGTATATAATATACTGAAAAAGGGTATTCTTCCGAAACTGCGTCGTTCTGAGATTCAGGCTAAATTCAAGAGTGTTAATCGTACAGATGCTCAGTATGTTAATGTAGCAAAAACAAACCCCAGCATTCTTTCACAGGATGAGCTTTTCTACTCTGCACAGGTTGCTACAGGCGCAGATAAAGAAGCTATTTACAAACAGTATATTGCAAAATATCCTAATGATTGGCGTGCTTATAACAATTTGGCTGTTTATTATCTTGACAATGGTAAGTTTGATGATGCTCTCACACAGCTTCAAAAAGCTAATGACCTGGATGCAAATAATCCTTCAGTAGTTAACAATCTCGGTGTAGCATATTGGATGAAAGGTGATTATGCTAAGGCAAAAGAATATTTCCAGAAGGCTGCTAATCTTGGCGGTTCTAATGAGAATATTAACTATAATTTGGGTGTAATTGCTATTAAAGAAGGTAAATATCAGGACGCTGTTGATTTGTTCGGTGCACGTCCTACATTCAACAAGGCTCTTGCACAGCTCTTGACAGGTGATGCACAGGCAGCAGAGAATACAATCAATCAAGTTAATAGCGACTGTGCTTATAATTATTACTTGAAGGCTGTTATTGCCGCACGTCTGGATAAAGCAGATGACGTTTATAGCAATTTGCAGAAGGCTGTTGCTAAGAAAGCAGATCTTAAAGATTATGCTAAGAATGACTTAGAGTTCCGTAAATATTTTGACGAAGACCAATTTAAGGCAATCGTTGAATAGTGCTTAGAACAACAGATTTAACGTATAAAAAAGGCGCCCTATGGGCGCCTTTTTTTGTGCTAATTGTTTACTTAGTTTTTTTGTCGGAATTCCAGAATAGCTATTCTACTTTTGTTACCTTAAGCATGTTGGTTTTATGACTAACTTCCATTGGTGTACTACCGATGTGAATGACATAATCGCCGGTTTTTAGAAATCCTTTTTTCTTTAATATTTTGATAGATTCTTCTATAGCCTGGTTAATTTCGTCGAAGTCGGTATAGTAAAAAGCTCTGACGCCCCAGAGCAGTGACAGAGCGCTGAGTAGGTGTTTGTGACGTGTAAATGCGTAAATGTCAGCTTTGGGGCGGAATCCGGATAATGTGTAAGCTGTTTTACCAAATTCAGAGAATGTAATAATTGCTTTAGCTCCGATTATTTCTGCCAGACGTGAAGCAGAGAAACAAATGGAATCACGTACGAAGCGAGGGCTCTGTGGGCTGGGTGGTGTACCGCGGTTGTATTTATATTTCTTTGTTTCTGTGGTTTGTATAATTCTGTGCATGGCCTTGATTACTTCGACTGGATATTTACCAACAGCTGTTTCGGCACTTAGCATAAGTGTATCAGCGCCATCCAGTACAGCATTAGCAACGTCGGTAGCTTCGGCACGTGTGGGACGGAAGTTATTGATCATGCTTTCCATCATTTGTGTTGCTATGATAACTGTTTTTTTGTTTTCTATTGATTTTTCGACTATTTCTTTTTGAATCAAAGGAACTTGTGCAAAGTCCATTTCAACGCCCAGGTCTCCTCGAGCTACCATAATAGCATCGGCTTGTTGTATAATCTGGTCAATGTTTTTAACTGCTTGTACTTTTTCAATTTTAGCGATAACATAAGCGTGTTTTTTCTTGCGTTTTATGAGCTGCTGAAGTTCTATAACATCGCTGACCTGACGGACAAAAGACAAGGCTATCCAGTCCACACCATTTTCTAATGCTACGATAGCGTCGTCTATATCTTTGTCAGTCATACTAGGCAAGGAAATGTTTGTATGCGGTAAGTTTACACCTTTACGAGAGCTAAGGATACCGCCGTAAATAACTTTTGCTTTAGCTGTATTTTTCTTGTCTGTTTCGGTGATAACGAGTTTTAATTTCCCGTCATCGATAAGTATTTCTTCGCCTACTTCGACGTCGAGAGCAAAATCTTCATAGTCAACGTGCACGCGTTTTTCATTGCCCAAAACTTCATCTGTAGTAAACTCAATTATTTGCCCTTCTTTTATCTCTATCTTGTCGTTTTCTATTTTGCCAATACGGATTTTAGGACCTTGCAGGTCTGCAATGATAGCAATATTGCGTTTAAGTTCCTGGCTGACTTTGCGTACCATGTTGATATCTTGAATGATCTGCTCGTGGGAAGCATGGGAGCAGTTTATTCTCACGCTGTCAAGGCCTGCTAATATCATTTCTTTTAATACTTGTGGATCGCGGGTAGCAGGTCCTAGTGTAGCTATAATTTTTGTTCTTGATGTTTGCATAGTTTAGTTTTTTTGAGTTTGTAAATAAAATAAAAAAGCCTCCGATGCGCATCGGAGGCTTTTTGTGAAAAAAGAGAATTTAAAATTCCAAAATAGCCTTTTTGATGCGCTCAATTGCGTCCATGAGCTGCTTCTCGGTGATGACAAGAGGCGGAGCAAAACGGATTATATGCTCATGTGTGGGTTTAGCGAGTACGCCATATTCAATCATTTTTAGGCAGACATCCCAGGCTGTTTTACCATTCTTTGGACGTATGACAACGGCATTAAGTAGTCCTTTGCCCCTGACTAATTCTATGATGTCTGTTTCCTGCTGGAGTTTGCGCATTTCGGCACGGAAGATTTCACCAAGTCTCTGAGCATTTTCTGCTAAGTGTTCTTCTACTAAAACCTTTAGTGCTTCGACTGCCACACGAGCTGCAAGAGGATTACCGCCATAAGTAGAGCCATGTTCCCCTGGTAGAATAGTGAGCATTATCTCATCGTCGGCCAATACGGCTGATACAGGCAAAACGCCGCCGCTGATTGCTTTACCAAGAATAAGAATGTCTGGATGAACATTTTCCCAGTCACATGCCAGAAGCTTGCCAGTACGTGCGAGACCGGTCTGAACTTCGTCTGCTATGAAGAGAACGTTCTTTTCTTTACACATTTGATAGGCTTTGCTCAGGTATCCTTCGTCAGGAACATTAATACCTGCTTCGCCTTGAATAGGTTCGACCAAAAACGCAGCCACATTAGGGTCTTCAAGTTCCTTTGCCAAAGCGTCCAGATTATTGTATGGAATACTGACAAAACCTGGTGTGAAAGGTCCATAATCGTTCTTAGCTGTAGGGTCTGTAGAAAATGAAACGATGGTAATTGTGCGTCCGTGAAAATTGCCTTCACAGGTGATGATTTTAGCCTGGTTTTCGGGTATGCCTTTTACTTTGTATGCCCATTTACGAGCAAGCTTAAGAGCTGTTTCAACGGCTTCTGCGCCGGTGTTCATAGGCAAAAGTTTGTCGTAGCCAAAGAGCTTGGTAGCATATTCTTCGAATTCACCGAGTGCGTCGTTGTAAAAGGCACGTGATGTAAGAGTAAGTTTATCGGCTTGTTCTTTGAGAGCCTTGATTATTCTCGGATGTCTATGTCCTTGGTTTACAGCTGAATATGCCGAGAGGAAGTCATAGTAACGTTTTCCTTCTACATCCCAGAGGAAAGGACCTTCGCCTTTTGCTAAAACAGCTGGTAGAGGGTGGTAGTTGTGAGCACCGAATTTTTCTTCTCTTTCTATGTATTCTTTTGCTGTCATGATGTTTGGTTTTTAGAATTTTCTAATGCAAGTTTAATAAAAGTTTGTATATATAAAAATCGTAATGACTATCTTTAGAGAGAATAATTTAATAATTTTGTTAAAATAAAATTTCTTTAGCCATGGCAACGCAATTAAACAATTTATCGGGGTATGACCCTGATCTTATGCCCAATGCCGCTGATTTTACTTTTGGTGTGGTTGTGGCAGAGTGGAATCATGAAATCACAGAATCTTTATGGCAAGGAGTCAAGGATACTTTAATACAAAATGGTGTAAAAGAACAGAATATAATAAAGATTGATGTACCTGGTAGCTTTGAGTTGACCTTTGGGGCAAAGATTCTTTTGGACAAGCCTAACATTGATGCTGTTATAGCGCTGGGATGTGTGATTCGCGGAGAGACGCCACATTTTGAATATATTTCACAGGCAGTTAGCAATGGGTTGACTCAGCTTAATGTAATGTACCGAAAGCCAGTGATATTTGGAGTTTTGACAACTAATAATCTGGAGCAGGCACAGGACAGAGCAGGTGGTAAGTACGGCAATAAGGGTGTAGAAGCTGCTGTTGCAGCGATAAAGATGGCGGCTTTGAATGCGAATTTTACGTCGATGTAAAAGTAATCTCGGCATTGTTGGGTTGAAAAAGGCTGTCCGCAAAAAGGACAGCCTTAGTATTTTTTAGTAATTAGATTCGCTTTGTATCAGAGCTTAGCAGAACTTGGTGGTGTGTAAATAGAACTGATGTTAATATTTAAGTCTGCTAATGATGCTCTCGACTCTTTGTTTGATGTTTTTGTCTGATTCCATTAGATTTTTAATTGTCTTGCAAGCATAGAGGACAGTCGAATGATCCCGCCCGCCAATTTCTGAGCCAATTTTTGTAAGTGAGGCA
>JALWCU010000322.1 GCA_027015275.1 Bacteroidales bacterium
CAGAATTTATCATCTTACCGTGCTTGTCGTCATAGCTCTCGGAAGTTATATCTGCACCTTGTATTACCTGAATTATTGGCAGACCAAATTTCCTTGCAAATGCATAATCTCTGCTGTCGTGGGCAGGAACTGCCATTATTGCGCCAGTGCCGTAGTGCTTAAGCACATATTCGGCTATCCAGATGGGTATCCTATGACCTGTAAAAGGATTAAGAGCATAAGCACCAGTGAACGCTCCAGTTACATTTTTAACCTCAGCTATACGCTCACGCTCTGAACGTCGCTTTACGTAATTCAAATACTCCTGAACTTCTTTTTTGTGGTCTTGTGTTGTTATCTTATTCACTAATTCATGTTCTGGTGCTAAAACCATGAATGTTACCCCATAGATTGTATCTGGTCGTGTTGTAAATATAAGTATCTTTTCGTCAGTACCATCTATTGGGAAATAAACATTTGCACCTTCTGAACGACCTATCCAGTTTCGCTGAATTTGTTTTACGTTTTCTGGCCAATCTACCTGGTCTAATCCTTTGAGGAGTCTATCTGCATATGCTGTTACACGCAAAAACCATTGGTCCAAGTCAACTTGATAAACAGGATAACCTCCGCGGACTGAAACACCATCTTTGACTTCATCATTTGCAAGTACTGTCCCCAAATCTGGACACCAGTTTACAGACGCTTTCGCTCTATATGCTATTCGATAGTTCATTAATATTTCTTGCTTAGTCTTTTCATCATACTGTTTCCACTGCTGCGCTGTAAAATTTGGTGTATCTGGGTTGCATGCCGCTAAGACTTTTTGGTTACCATTTCTCTCGAACTCTTCTATCAAAGTTTCTATTGGCTCTGCTTTTTGAGTTTTTTTATTAAACCAATGTTTATACATTTTCAGAAATGCCCACTGAGTCCACTTGTAGTAACTTGGGTCACTTGTTCTGAATTCCCTTGACCAGTCATAAGAAAGTCCTATTAATTTGAGCTGGCGGCGATAATTGTTGATGTTGTTCTCTGTAGAAATAGCTGGATGTACGCCATGCTCAATTGCATATTGCTCAGCAGGCAAACCAAAAGCATCGTATCCCATTGGATGTAGTACATTAAATCCCTGTAACCTCTTGTATCTTGACAAAATATCTGATGCTATATAGCCAAGGGGATGACCAACGTGTAAACCCGCACCGGATGGATAAGGAAACATATCCAAAATATAATATTTGGGTTTAGAATTATCTATCTCTACTTTAAAGGTTTGATTTTCATCCCAATACCGTTGCCATTTTTTTTCTATTTCTGTAAAATTGTAGGCCATATTCGTAATGTTTTGTGATGTTTTGAGTTATGCAAAATTATCAAAATCGGAATAAATAAAAACAATTTTATCAATATAAAAGTATTTGTATTTTTGTCGAGGAATTTTAAAAATTTTCAAAAAATGAGTGTTTTTACAAAAATTATTGGCACTGGTACATACTTGCCTGAAGTTGTTGTCAAAAACCAAGACTTTAGAAATAATATTTTTTTCGAAGATTATGGCAAAAGACTTGAAAAAGACGCAAAAGAAGTAATAGACAAATTATATCAGATAACTGGCATTAAAGAAAGAAGATATGCAAGGAAGGATCAAACCAACTCTGTGATAGCTTCTCAAGCTGCCAGATTAGCTATAGCTGATGCAGGTATTGACTCTGAAAGTCTTGATTATATAATATTCGCGCATAATTATGGCGATATAGCTTATGGAGACCGCCATTCTGATTTCGTTCCCTCTCTAGCTGCCAGGGTAAAACACTCTCTGCAAATCAAAAATCCGTGGTGCACAGCTTATGATATCGCTTTTGGCTGTCCTGGCTGGGTTGAAGCCATGATTCAAGCAGATTACTTTATAAAAAGTGGAGATGCCAAACGCATACTTGTTATTGGTGCAGAGACATTGTCCAGGATAAGCGACCCACATGATCGAGACGGCATGATCTTCGCAGACGGAGCAGGTGCTGTAGTAGTAGAAGGCGTTGAAAGCGATACTGCAATTGGTGTTCTGGGGCATCTTTCTCGTACTGACTCGGCAGAAGAGGCATATTATTTGAAAAACGGGAAGTCTTTTAATCCCAACTTCGAAGGCGATAATTTCTTTATAAAAATGCAGGGCAGAAAGGTTTATGAATATGCTTTAAAATATGTCCCTGACCTGATCAAAAGGTTACTTGACAGACTAAATCTATCGATTGATGATATTCACAAAGTGCTAATACATCAGGCTAATGAAAAAATGGATATAGCGATAGGTCAGAGACTTTACAAATTGTATGGCAAACAAATGCCAGCAGATGCCATGCCCGTTACAATTACATATCTCGGCAATTCCTCAGTCGGAACAATTCCTACAATGCTGGATATTATTTTAAAAGGAAAATTAGAAAATCATTACATTAATAAAGGAGATATTGTTATCTTTGCCTCTGTTGGCGCTGGTATGAATATAAATGCGCTGGTCTATAAATTTTAAATTCTACAGTCATGGCAGAAGTTAAACCTGTACTTGAGAAAAAAAATATTATAATCCTTGCCATTAGTGCGCTTATGGTTATTTTAGGTCTTATACTAATGACGGGTGGTGG
>JALWCU010000323.1 GCA_027015275.1 Bacteroidales bacterium
GGTATCTTTGCCCTGGTACTCGAGAAAATACCAGCAAAACTGGGCGCACAAGTAGCACAAGAACTTAAAATACCTGTCATTGGCATAGGTGCTGGTGGCAGCGTGGATGGACAGGTACTCGTAACTCATGATATGCTCGGAATCACAGTGGATTTCTCGCCCCGTTTCCTGCGTCGTTATCTTAACCTGCATCAGGAAATACTGGAAGCACTTCATCATTATATCGAAGATGTCAAGAAAGGCGATTTTCCAAATGAGAACGAACAATATTAATCAAACTTAACGACTACAAAAACAGCATTCCATGCGCAAAAAAATATTGACACTTGCTTTGCTCGCCATACTAATTGCAGGCTCTATAGCTTATGTTCATTACAAACACAGCATACGTTACTCTCTATACCAGACTTACAAAGCATACAAAGAGCACGACATCACAGGATTTGAAAAATATGTGGATATCCAAGGCGTGCTAAGCAATATCATTGACCACATTACAACATTTGATAATCCTGACGATAAAGAACTAGCCGACCTGGTAGGCGGACTTGTATCCATTGTCAAGCCAGGAATTATTCCCTCGCTGCGGCAGGATGTCGTGGATATTATCGAAAGCAGCAAACACGAACAAAAAGAATATGACGACTCTAATGGAAATTTAATCACATCACTGATAAACCGTTATATACCCAGGGGAAATGGTAAAATTTTCCGCGGCATTGCCTATCGGCTACATGACGGCAAAATAGCTTACGTGGGCACGAGAATCTATCAACCGCGCTATGACACTACTCTGATAGTAGAGCTAAAAATGCGAGACAAAGGCGCATACTGGCAAATTGCAGATATTCCGAACATTAAGACATACATCCATCAAATAGATAGCCTCGAAGAAAAGCACATCGAACAAAAAAACAGACTACTAATAAGTCAGATGAATAAAGTAATTGTGCCTGAGTCATTTCACAAGAAAAACATGGTACAAGAAGGCTGGTTCTTCACTACTCACAGTCTCAGGTGTCAGATAATAATCAGGAATAATAGCAATAAATCTATAGCTGGGTACAAAATGAGAACCTATTGCTTAGACCGGGATAATGACACACTGGCCAGATTTACTCTGTCGAGCGACAAGAGCTTAGAGCCTGGTCAAAGGGATACTCTGTCCATTCTGCATAACATCTCATTCTACGACGACAGAGACAGAAGACTATACGATTTGCCAGCCGATAGCCTACAACTGCGTGTGGACATTATCCAGATTCAGTATTCCGACGGTACCAGTACCAAGCTCCTAGAAAAATGGGAATGAGCGGGTGCATCTGAACGGCTCTGTGCATGGTGCAGAATTGCGGACTTGCCCAATTTACAAGCGTGCTTCCCAGTCCTTGCGCACCTGCTCAGCTTCGTCTATCTCAGGATGACCATAAGGGAAGAGCTTTTTTAGCAGTGAAATTGCCTCGGTCAGCAGTTTGATTGCCTCGACCATATTGCCTTTTTTCTCATATATCAATGCCATGTTGCGAAGGCCAGTTACCATTTCCGGACTCTCTGGATTGCTGTTTTTAATAATCTGATTCGCCTTGGCTTGGTAATGCTCTGCTTGTGCAACGTTATTCAGACTAAGATTGATCAGAGACATATTATTGTATATCTCAGCCAGTTGTGGGTCGTCGTCCTTGAGTACTTTTTCTTTAATTTCCTTTGCCTTTGCCAGATATTCCAGAGCATTTTGCGGCTGCTGACGAGACCAGAAAATCCCAGCCAAATTATTATACGACGTGGCAAGGTAAAGCTCATCATAATCGCCAGATTCCTTAACGCGCTTAATATTTTCCATCATCATTGTTATTGCTTGGTCATAATCGCCCACAGCCTCATATATGATAGCCAGATTGTTGTACATGTCAATGACTTCCTGTGCCTGCTCGCCTTTCTCTTGCTTGTAAATTTCCAGAGCTTGCTCGATATAGAGCAAAGCATCTTCGAGCTTGTGTTCGTTGTAGAAGATTTGCGCCAGAGTGTTTAGCAACTCTGCCTGGGCTATACGGTCTTTGTTTTTTTCTGCTATTTTGAGTGCACGTTGCAGAAAATTTTTAGCACCTTGATAATCATTATTGTTAATCAGCTCGCTTGCAGCAAATTGCATAAGACCTATTTTGTCTTTTTCATATCCAGCGGAATCAGCCATCTCCTTGTCATAACGCTCGAAAAACTCTTGCCAATCTTGAAATGTTACTGGTAGTTCCATTTATAAAAGTAATTTTTAGTTTGTTCATTGCCCAGCAAAAATACTATTTAATTTAGACAAAAAAATTAATGCCCATGCTTTCGTCTGTAAATTTTTATTACCCATTCGATAAGCAGGCTCACGACAATATAGACCACGAAAAACATCAGCACATTCAAGGCTGGCGAGAAATCTACCACTTGCAGCAGAACAACAGATACGACAAGAGCGAAAAATATTCTGATTAATTCTTTCTTAGTCTTAGGCTTCATTGTATATGGCTTTGTAAGTACTGCAAAAACTGTTTTATTTTCCTAAAATCTTTAACATCCTTTATGCACAGACGCAGGCGCCTGTCGTCTGTGCCAGCTATTGACTCCTCACATATTGCTATGGCTCGAGCTGGTACAAAGGGATTCTTTGTAATCTTCTGATATAGCATGTCGTAGTCTTTGGTAGGCTGAAAATAAAAAACAAGCGTTTTGTCTGGTTTGTCTATGTGTTTGATTTGTTTAAAAGCTTTTTCGACAACATTTCCATAAAAATCTTCTACAAAAATATACCTGTGATTAGCACCCAGGAAACGGTAAACCGCCCCATCAAATGATATTAAATCCGTCTCCACTAAATCAATCTCAGAGAGAATATTACGACGTTTTTTCCTGTGGGCAAGTACTAAATAAATCAAAATTCCTGTTAGCAGAGAAGGAACCACCCACCAAAGAATGCTCATTTTTTCTATTTTTATGCAAAGTAATACACAAAGGTAAGTTTATGAAAAATTTTTCAAAGTTCATTTTGAGTTTGCTAATGATTTTAATAACGTTTAACACGCTCAGAGCTCAAGATGACTTGCAGCTTGCAATATCATATTACAATCAAAAACAGTATGAAAAGGCTTCACCAATCTTCCAGCGTTTGTACAACCAGCGGCACACAAAATTCTACTTTGATTATTACCTACGTTGCCTGATAAACCAGCAAGAATATAAAAAAGCAGAGCGTGCCATAAGACGCGAAATAAGACGCAATCCCGAGCAAAAGAGTTTTCTGGTTGACCTGGCACACATCTACGAACTGCAAGGCAAGCAAACAGAAGCTGACCGTATTTATAAATCTCTGATTAGCAAGCCGCCGCAAAGCCGTTCCATGGTCGTACAGATAGGTAATTCTCTTGTTAATTATCATAAATACCAGCTGGCAGAACACCTTTACCAAAAAGCTCACAAAACTACTGGACAAAACTTTTTCAATGAGCTTTATGTTGTCTATATTCTCGAGCGGAACTCGGAAAAGCTTGTGGATCTTCTGCTCGACTGGCTGGAATACAACCCTGCACAGCTATCTATGATCGAAGCCCGCCTATTGCCAAATGTCAACAATGATGTGAATAATGAATTCTCATCACTGCTCGAACGTAAGACAAAAGAAAAAATAAAAAAGAGCCGTGATATAGCCTTTTACAAGCTCCTGATATGGCTGTACATAGAGAAAAAAAATCTGTCCAGTGCATTAGAAATGGCAATGAAAATGGACAAGCGGACACACGGCTTTGGGAAAAATGTCTTTGATATTGGACAGATAGCTCGTGATTATGACAGTCTAAATATAGCACGTCAAGCCTTTGAATACCTGATTAATAAAGGCATGGAATATCCTTATTATTCACAATCTCGGCAACAATTACTGGGCATTTACTACAAACAAATTCAAAGCGGACAAATACATGACCCAAAGGAAATAAAAAACATTGAAAATCAATACATTCAGACCATAAACGAGCTTTCGCTTTCCAACAAAACAATAAACACTATCATACAGCTTGCCCATCTCGAAGCCTTTTACTTGCACAATCAACCCAAAGCTCTGACATACCTGAACCAAGCACTTAGGATAAGAAGCCTGAATAACCAGATGAGAGCCAACCTGTTAATGGAAAAAGCCAAAGTACTGCTAACCCAGCACAAGCCATGGGACGCTATCATACTATTTAACAAAATTTTCTATGACTACCCATCCTTGCCGCAAGCCTTCGCAGCTCGTCTTATGATGGCAAAGACCTTTATGTACATTGGCGATATGGAAGGGGCAAAGATGTATCTGGATAAACTCAGGGGCTACACCAGCACACCCGAAGCAAATGATGCCATTATAAACGATTTTTTTATAGCCCGTGCCTCCGATGATTCGACTAAAATGCAAATTCTCAAGATCTTTGCCCGCGCACAGTATTATGATTTTTGCGGTGATGTTGACTCTGCAAGTGTGCTCTATGACTCTGTAGCTCATTATGCTTCCTTTCTGGCAGACCGGGCATTACTCGAAAAAGCAAAAATGCTATCAAAGCACCTAAGATACCAGCAAGCAGTGAATACACTCGAAGAATTGATAAACAGCTTTTATCAAAGCACATATCTTGATCAAGCATATTTCATGGCAGCTCAGATTTATCAGAAACACCTGGGCGATACAGACAAGGCAATGGAATATTACAAGAAGATTTTGTTCGACCTGCGCGATAGTCCTCTGGTTGCACAGGCAAGAAAAAATTTCCGACGTCTCTCTCACGAATAATAAAATAAAATCCTGATTATGAAAGTTTTAGTTCTTTGTACAGGCAACAGCTGCCGCAGTCAAATGGCAGAAGGCATATTGAAAAGTTTACATCCAGACTGGATTGTGTTCTCTGCTGGAACAGACCCGGCCAGTAGTGTACATCCACTGGCAGTAGAAGCCATGCAAGAGATTGGAATAGACATAAGCGACCACAAACCCAAAATGGTTGACCAGTTCATCAACGAGAGTTTTGATTTTGTGCTGACAGTCTGTGACAGTGCACGTGAGAGCTGCCCAGTGTTCACAGGCCAAGTAAGAGAGCGCCGACATCATGATTTTTTTGATCCAGCAGCAGCCATTGGTAATAGAGATGAAAAATTAGAAGTCTTCCGCAGAGTCAGGGATGAGATTTATTCGTGGCTCAATCAAATTTTTGCACAATAAATTTTTTACTCTCTATGGTTTTTTGTTTAAATTCTGAAAAATTCTGCAAAAAAAACAGACAGTGAAACGCATTAGCCTACTGACAATTATATTGCTCCTAACACTTATGAGCTGGGGACAGGAAGCGAAGAAACAGCGCATTCATGATAGCCTGCTGCAAGTTATCCATACCGGAAAAATCGCGGATAGCCTACGAGTAAATGCAGCAACCTTCCTGTTGCAGACCACATGGGCAGATGATCCTAATTTCCTAAAATACATCAAATTATGCGACAGCCTTAGTCGAGCAATAGACAACAAAAGATTAAAAGCTTTCGTGAGCTTAAATTATGGACAATACTACAATTACATAGACCAGTACGATACTGCCCGCGTCTATCTTCACAGAGCTTTTGATTATTATTCCAAAACTGGAAACCATCGTTTTTTGGCTGCCAGCTGCGGCGAAATGGGCAATTCATACTGCTTTAATGGCAATTACCGCCAATGCCTTGAGTGGTATCTCAAAGCCTTAGAGCAAATATACAAAGTAGGCGATACTGCGTGGATAGCTGTCAATCTCAATAATATTGGCAATGTTTACTACTATCTAAACGATACTGACAAAGCATTAGAATACTATACCAAGTCGTATAAACTTTTTGAGAAAATCAAAAATCCACAGGGAATAGCACTGACCACCAACAATATAGGCGTCATTTTTAGCGACCGCGGGCAGCTTGATTCTGCTCAGAAATATTTTAATATCTCGGTCAGATATGCCCAAAAATCAAACTATATCGAGCAATTGGCCGAGACATATAATCATATCTCATCAATTTTTCTCAAGCGCAGGCAGCTGGACAGCGCACGTTTCTATGTAGAAAAAAGCATAAAACTCTCACGTCTGACAGATAATAAAAGTCAGCTGGCGGATGACTTTTCTCTAAAAGGCGAAATCTTAGGACGTAGCAAGCATTATAACAAGGCAAAAAAATATCTCGACTCAGCCTTTGTCCTGGCCAAAGCAATCAACTCACCAGAAATAATAAAAAACATCTATCTTGCTCATTATGTGATAGATTCTGTCAGACATAGGTACAAATCA
This sequence comes from Bacteroidales bacterium, assembly GCA_027015275.1. Lineage (GTDB taxonomy): Bacteria > Bacteroidota > Bacteroidia > Bacteroidales > S143-33 > S143-33. Next base: position 6,318 of record JALWCU010000323.1, read on the forward strand.
GCACTTATAAATTATGTCAAATATTCCAGACTAAAGGACTCTCTGACCAGTGAAAAAATCAAAAAGGATATTGCCAATCTCGAAACAGTATATCAGCTCAAGCTCGCTGAGAAACAAAACCGCCTGCTAAAAGCAAAACAGGAAAAACAGCAATTAATCATTCAACGGCAAAGAATAATCTTCTTATCCATCGCTGTAGTTACATTATTAATCTTGATTTTTATAATAATACTGTGGAAGCAATATCAAAAAATCCGGCATTATAACATTCAGCTCGAGATTAAAAACAAAGAAATCTTACTCAAAAATTCCATTCTCAACCAACAAAAAGAAGAAATACTCACACAAAAGAAAGAAATCGAACGTCAGCACAAAGAGCTGGTCAAGAGCCAACGCAAAATTCAAGAGGGCATAAACTATGCACAACGAATACAGGGCGCCCTATTGCCTTCTATCATAATTTTCCGTCTATATTTCCGGCAATCATTTGTGCTCTTTATCCCACAGGAAGTAGTAAGCGGTGATTTCTACTGGGCCGAAAACAGGGGGGATAAATTCTACTTTGCCATAGGCGATTGCACAGGCCACGGTGTACCAGGTGCGTTTATAAGTATGATGGTGCTGACCATGCTCAAGGAAATCGTTAAAACAAATCCACAATATACTGCTGCCCAGATATTAATGGAAATGCGTGATAATATCAAGAAGACTTTTTCTGCATCCGAAGAAGGCAAGCGGCATTTTACTGACGGTGCAGACTTGGCTCTTGTCATACTCGAAACAAAAACTTTTAGAGCCAATTTCGCTGGTGCATATAGGCCTATGTACATTTTCCACGGCGACGAATTAATCATTCTCAAAGGTGATCGGCAGCCCCTGGGAAGCTATATCAAAGAACACCCTTTCAAAGATCAATACATCAAGCTTTACAAAAACGATGTAATATACTTATTCTCAGATGGCTATCATGACCAAATAAGGGCTCATGATTCACGCAAATTCATGCTCGGACATTTCAAGAAACTTCTAACAGAAATACATAATGAAGATCTGGACACGCAGAAAAAAATCCTGGAAGAAACATTCTATGCTTGGAAACAAAACGAAGCGCAAATAGACGACGTTACCGTTCTGGGACTCAGGCTATAACAAACAATAATAGCATTTACAAAAGAGCTTCTTCGTCGCAGAAACCAAAAGCATCTTAGCAATTAGAAAATTTCCGTCAGAACCAGTAACCTTACTAATAAAAAAAGGCACACTGCTGAAAAAATATATCAGACGGTGTGCCTTTTTTCGTATCAAATAGCGGACTTGCCTAAGCCATAGACACCACAGCAGCGTTAAAGCTTGACAAACTTACTAGTATAGACCTTGCTATTTGCCCTGAGCCGGATAACATAAACACCTGGTGTCAAGCTATTTACATCTACACTATTTGTAGCAGTCATTTTACCCTGCTTTACAACACGTGCCTGAAGGTCAGTGATTTGATAAATTATTGGCTGCGTGCTTGTAATGCCCAGATGTAACACATCTACCACAGGATTCGGATAAAGATTGATGTTAAACTCTGCATCACTGACACCAGATGACGATGTGCTTGTCTTATTGAGCCAATAGTTCAGAGAACCGTTAATCTGCGAGAGCACAACGTCCATTTTCCCGTCATTGTCAAGGTCTGTCATACCAATTGAAATGTTAGAATGCCCCACATGATAAGCGCCATAACCTGAATTATCTGTCTGAGTGAAA
>JALWCU010000324.1 GCA_027015275.1 Bacteroidales bacterium
AAATTACTGAATAAAAAAGCGGCCAAAGGGCCGCTTTTTTTTTTTTACTGTTTGACTTGATTACTTGTTCACCTGGAATTTTGTGTCGCCTTTCTCAAAGTAGTTGACAATCTGACGCATAGCAGCCAGACCAGCATTAATGTTTGCTTCCTTGGTCTGTGCACCCATCTTCTTTGGTGTAAAGAAATAGCGACCTTGGAATTTTTCCTTGAAAACATCTGCGTTGTCAGGTGTAATGTCAGAAATATATTTAAAGTCCTCGCGCTCTTCCATTATTTTGACAAGGTCTTCCTCGTTAATGATTTCCTTTCGTGCTGTGTTAACAAGTGTAGCATTTTTCGGCATTAGCTTGAGCAAGTTATAATTAATCGAGCGCCTTGTCTGATCATTGGCTGGAATATGCAGGGAAACATACTGACAGGTCTTGAATAATTCCTCGGTGCTATCAACAGCCTTAACATTGTGCTGTTCAATGGCTTCCTTTGGTACAAAGGCATCATAAGCATATACTTCCATACCGAAACCTTGTGCTATCCGGGCAACATTACGCCCTACATTACCAAAGGCTAAAATACCTAGTTTCTTTCCTTTAAGCTCTGTTCCGGGCTTGCCATTAAATAAGTTCCTTGCCACATAAACCATCATTCCCAGTGCTAATTCTGCTACTGCATTGGAATTTTGTCCAGGTGTATTCATGACAACAATGCCTTTGTCCTTTGCATAATTGATGTCGATATTATCATAGCCAGCGCCAGCCCGTACAACAATCTCCAAATTCTTAGCAGCATCTATGACCTCACGGGTAACTTTGTCCGAACGAACAATCAAAGCATTTACGTCTTTTACGGCTTCAATCAAGGCTGCTTGATCTGGATATTTCTCTAACAGACGGAACTCATATCCAGCTTGTTCTGCTAATTGTTTTATGCCTTCTACTGCTTCAGCTGCGAAAGGCTTTACTGTTGCGACAAGTACTATTTTTTTCATAGAAATATCTTTTTAAGTTTTCTAACCAAATTTAGAACATTTATCCAAAAAAACAGAATGATAATTTCATTCTCTGATATAGGTGTGCCTGTAGCCATCACAAATGTCTTCCTGCAAGACCAAAGAGTCTGAAAGTGTCAATATTAAATAATGTACTGGAATTACTACGATAGAGTCGGGATTTGTGATTCTATATTTATATTTGACAATCAGGGCTTTAAATGTATCACTATAACAGCCACCACTCTCAGTTTTGACAGAATATTCAGCCTTGCCAGACAGCTTTCCATTAACATATTCCTCTATAGTGTCATCGGGTAGTATTTTCATGAGCTTTTCCTGTCCGGTGGACTGCGGTGTAAGTACATGATAGCAGATACCTCCTTCACTTCTGACCCAGCGCCATGTGCCAATTAATTTTTCACTCTCTGTCTTTTTGCAAGACCAACTTATTAGCATGACAGACAGAAGCAGGATCAATGTTATAATCCTATGCTTCATTTTTTTTTGTTTTGTAAACAGATAATTTTATTGATTTGAGCAAATCCATTGCCTCTGTGACAGATTCAACATGTGGTATCTTCAGATAAAGCTTATCATTCTTTTGCTTAAGTTCAACAGAAGGGCTCTGTGAGATAAACTGTATAATGCCTGAGAATATTTCAGAGTCATAAAATGCCGAATTTTTGTCAGAGACAAAGTAACTAAGCATGATGCGGCTCTTGAGTACTATCTTCTCGATGCCAAGCTCCATAGCCAGCCACCGTAATCTAACAGCATTGATAAGTTCATCCACTTCTTTGGGTGCACGACCGAACCGGTCTTCAAGATTCTGCTTGAATTGCACAAGTTCTTCCTCTGTATCCAGGCTATTTAGTGTATGATAAACACGCAGCCTTTCGGTGTCATCGCTTATGTAATTCCCTGGTATTTGTAAGCCAAGGTCTGTAGATATTTGACAATCAGATACAAATCTAAAGTCCTTTTTCTTAACTTCTTCTTTGAACAGGTCTTTAAATTCCTCTGTTTTCAGCTCCAAGACAGCTTCCTCGAGTACACGTCGGAATGTCTCAAACCCCATTTCATTAATATAACCACTTTGTTCTGCTCCCAAAAGATTACCAGCACCACGTATATCAAGGTCTTGCAAGGCTATACTAAAACCGCTACCAAGCTCGACAAATTGTTCGAGGGTTGTGAGACGACGTCGTGCCTGATCCGTTAAATTCGATTTAGGCGGCGCTAAGAGATAGCAAAATGCCTGACGAGACGAGCGACCCACACGTCCGCGGAGCTGATGCAAATCACTAAGTCCAAATCTGTGTGCCTCATTAATAATTATCGTATTTGCATTTGGTATGTCCAGACCATTTTCTATTATGGTGGTTGTAACGAGCACATCGTATTCATAATCAATAAAACGTCCCATAATATCCTCGAGCTCAGTTGGTTTCATTCTACCATGGGCAATGGCGACGCGTGCCTCAGGACATTGTTCCTTGATATAATCTGCTATCTTAGACAATGTATTGATATGATTATGAACAAAAAATACCTGCCCGTTTCTTTCTATTTCATAACATACAGCTTTGCGAATAATCTCCTTGCCAAAGGTATGAAGCTCTGTTATCACAGGTCTGCGATTGGCCGGTGGCGTCTTAATAATAGACAAGTCTCGAGCACCCATTAACGAGAATTGCAAAGTGCGGGGTATAGGCGTAGCAGTAAGAGTAAGTGTATCCACATTAACCTTAATCTGGCGCAAACGCTCCTTGGCAGCAACACCGAATTTTTGCTCTTCATCTATGATAAGTAGGCCCAAATCTTTGAATTTCACATCTTTACTAATCAAACGATGCGTACCAATAATGATGTCTATCTTGCCTTGTGCCAGACGCTCGAGTGTCTCTCGCTGCTGACGTGGAGTTTTCAGACGCGATATAAAATCTACATTGACAGGAAAATCCTTAAGCCTGTCGCTAAAGGTCTTGTAATGCTGTAAAACCAGAACAGTAGTAGGGCAGAGGACAGCTACTTGCTTGTTGTCTGCCACTGCTTTGAATGCAGCGCGTATGGCTATTTCTGTCTTACCAAAACCAACATCCCCACAAATAAGCCTATCCATTGGGATGCTTTTCTCCATGTCTTCCTTAACAGCCTTTGTAGCATCTGCCTGATCTGGCGTGTCCTCATACATAAACGAAGCTTCCAACTCTTCCTGTAAATAAGTATCTGCACTAAAACCAAACCCCTGTTCTTTCATCCTCTCTGAATACAGCTTGATTAAGTCTTTTGCAATGTCTTTAACTTTTTTCTTAGCTTTTTCTTTTAGTTTTTGCCATGCGCCAGTGCCCAACTTGCTCAAAGTCGGCTCTTCACTGTCCTTGCCTTTGTATTTTGTTATCTTGTGAAGAGCATGAATGGGAACGAAAATTGAATCGTTATTCTTGTAAACTATTCTTATAACTTCCTGACTGACACCATTGTTATTTATGGTAGTTAGCCCAGCAAACTTACCTATTCCATGATCGACATGCACCACATAATCACCTGGCTTGAGAGACTGCAATTCTTTGAGAAACACCGATTCCTTCTTAGTCCTAAACTTCTCATCCTTGAGATGATAACGATGATAGCGCCCAAAGATTTGATGGTCCGTAAAAACCGTTATTCCTAATTCATTGTCAACAAAGCCCTCATGCAAAGTCTTGTCTATCTGGGTAAATTCAATATCAGCACCACCTACCTGCTGACTATTAAGAATTTCACGTATTCTCTGTAGCTGCTTTTTCTGTGAGGAAAGAATGAAAATCTTATAACCCTTGTCTTGGTAATCTCTAAGAATCTGAGCTAATAGTGTGAAATTTTTTTGGAGAACAGGCTGTGGGGAAATGTCAAACTCAATCTGCTCACTGGCAAGTATGGGCTGATTAGCCAGCTCAATTATTGTAAAATCCTGTAAATCACCAAAAAATTCTTCGTAAGTTACATAATCCACCTTTACCAAATTGCCAAAATCATCCTCTAAAGTGAATCTAAGCCCGGAATTTTTGTTCATAAAATCCAAGGCAAACTGCAAGTCATTGAAAAATAGAAGATAATTATCAGGCAGGAAATTGAAAAAACTAATTTTCTGCTCATCTACCCTGGTATGAATATCAGGCACTACACGAACAGAGTCCACCTTTCGTACCGACAACTGGTCAGAAATATTAAAAATCCGTATAGACTCAATCTCATCTCCAAAAAATTCTATTCTATATGGGTCTTCATTGTCAAAAGAGAAAATGTCAACAATACCTCCACGCACTGCAAATTGTCCTGGATCAAAGACAAAGTCAACTTGCTGAAAATTATTCTCTTGAAGAAAAAAGACTAATGTCTCAGTATCAAGCTTATCGCCTACGCTTATCCGAAAAGAATGCTCTTCTATATCTGTAGCTGCTACAACGCCTTCTGCCAGTGCAGTCGGATATGTTACAATTACCTTAACCTGATCGGATAAAATCTTACTAAAAACTTCTGTTCTTAAAAGTAAATTGGGATTGTCAATTCCTCTTACCTCCTGCGTTAGAAAAGACCTTTGCAAGGAAGTTGGTAAAATGTAAACCTCCTTTTCACCTAAAATATGCTGTATGTCATTATAAAAATATGCTGCTTCCACATGATTATCCAGACAAACAAGAATTGGTCTGTTGAGCTTATATTGCAAAGCTGACACAATAAATGCTCTGCTACTACCTATTAATTTCTTAAAATTAAGACGGCTGGAAGTACTCACCCGCTTGGATAATTCACTGATAATATGATTATTAATATAATGACTAAAAATCTGTTTCATTCTCTTTCCTTTTGGCATGCTAAAATTAAATAGTTTTTTTATTCCTATCAAGCATATTATATATTATATACGGTGTATTATTTTCAAAGAAAATTTAAAACACCCTTTTATAAACCTAAATTCTATATTCAAAATTTAGAGTTCAGCTTTTTTTTTATAACTTTAAGCTCGCTTTGAAAAACATATAAACAAGAAAAAAAGCTACAGAATATGGACTCTGCGACTAATGAACGCATTATTCAGGTCAACATTGAGAACGAAATGAAAACGGCATACATAGATTATTCTATGTCTGTCATTGTCTCACGTGCTTTGCCAGATATAAGAGACGGTCTCAAGCCAGTACAACGACGGATACTTTTTGGGATGCGAGAAATAGGCCTCTCGTATAACAAATCCTACAGAAAATCCGCACGTATTGTTGGTGATGTATTAGGTAAATACCACCCACATGGCGATAGCTCGGTTTATTATGCTATGGTCAGAATGGCTCAGCCTTGGGCAATGCGTTATCCTTTGGTTGATGGACAAGGTAACTTCGGTTCTATTGACGATGATAGCCCTGCTGCTATGCGTTATACCGAAGCGCGTTTGACGCGCATCTCTCATTATATGTTAATGGACCTGGATAAAGATACTGTTGATTTTCAGTCCAATTTTGATGATAGTCTTAAGGAACCAGTGGTTTTGCCAACACGTATTCCAAATTTGCTCGTCAATGGTGCTTCGGGCATTGCTGTTGGTATGGCTACTAACATGCCCCCACATAATCTCTCAGACACAATAGACGCTGTCATAGCTTATATCGACAACCCAGACATTAGTATCGATGACTTAATCGAAATCATAAAGGCTCCAGACTTCCCAACTGGCGGAATAATAAATGGTTACAAAGGCGTCCGTGACGCATATCTCACTGGTAAAGGACGTATTGTTCTGCGAGCAAAGCATCATTTTGAATATACCAAATCAGGAAAACCACAGATAGTAATTACAGAAATACCTTATCAGGTTAATAAAGCTGCTGAAATAGCAAGGATTGGAGACCTTGTTAACAAAAAGAAAATCGAAGGCATTGTGCATGCCAACGACGAATCAGACCGCAATGGACTGCGCGTGGTCATTACTCTTCGCAGCGATGCCAATCCTAATGTTGTGCTTAATAAAATTTTCAAATACACACAATTCGAAACTTCATTCAATGTCAATAGCATTGCACTTGTAAATGGCAGACCTAAGTTACTTAATCTCAAAGATATAATTTACTATTTTGTAGAATTTCGCCATGAAATTGTTGTTCGCCGTTCACAATTTGAGCTAAACAAAGCTAAGGAACGCGCACATATTTTAGAAGGTCTGCTAAAGGCTCTTGACTACATTGACGAAGTTATTGCCCTGATACGTGCCTCGGCCAACCCAGATGAAGCAAAAACTGGACTTATGCAGCGCTTCGAATTGAGCGAAGTACAGGCACAACATATCCTGTCAATGCGTTTGCAGCAACTTACAGCACTTGAGCGACAGAACATTCAGAATGAATACGACGAAAAAATCAAGTATATCAATTACTTAGAAGAATTGCTTGCTGACAAGGACAAAAGAATGCAAGTGATTAAAGACGAATTGCTTGAAGTAAAAGAGCTATTTGGAGACAAACGCCGCTCAGAAATACAATATAATGCAGAAGAATTCAATCCAGAGGACTTTTATGATGATACAGATGTTGTCATAACAATATCCAAATTAGGGTACATCAAGCGCACAGATGTTTCTGAATATCGTGCACAAAATCGCGGTGGCAAGGGCCTAAAAGCAGCACAAACCAGGGATCAAGACTTTATTGCTTATGCCACAGTAGCACACATGCACAGTACAATGCTCTTTTTCACAACAAAAGGTAAGGTCTTTTGGCTAAAGGTCTATGAACTGCCAGAAGGTACTCGCACTTCCAAAGGCCGTCATATACAGAACCTTATACAGATAGATGCTGATGATACAGTTGTTGCTTACGAAAACATCCGTAATCTCGACGACGCGGAATTTACAAAAAGTCATTATTTACTTTTCGCAACAAAAAATGGCAATGTTAAGAAAACACTTTTACATGAATATTCACGTCCACGTAAAACAGGTGTTGCTGCAATAGTTATCAAAGAAAACGATAGCCTTATAAGTGTACAGCTGACCGATGGGAAATCAGATGTTATCCTGGCTAGCCACAATGGCAAAGCAATACGCTTTAATGAGACAGATGTCCGTTCTGTGGGTCGTGTTTCATCGGGTGTGCGTGGTATGACTCTAAACCCTGACGATAATATTGTGGGCATGATAACCGTTGAAAATGGTGATTACGATATCCTTGTTGTATCAGAAAAAGGTTATGGAAAACGCTCGAAAATAGACGATTACCGCATCACAGGTCGTGGTGGCAAAGGCGTTAAAACAATGAATATAAACGATAAAACCGGGAAACTCGTCAGCATCGAAAAGGTTACAGACGACGATGATTTGATGATCATTACCAGAAAAGGCATATCAATAAGAATTCATGTGAACTCTTTGCGTGTGCTCGGACGTACTGCCCAGGGTGTTAGACTCATTAACCTTGCTAAGAATGATTCTATAGCCTCGATTACAAAAATTTATGGCGGAGCAAAAGAGGAAGAAGAAGTCGTAACCGAAGACTCTCAGATAGAACAGGGTCCAAATGAGACAGAAATTGCCGAAAAATAATCTATTTCAATTTGTTGTGCCACACGAAAATTTTAATTTTACCACAATAAAAAACTAAAATCCTTGACTTATGAAAAAAGTTGCATCATTACTTCTTTTGTTTGTATTGACATTTTCTGTAGTCTTGGCTCAAAACAATGATGCTTACGTAGCTTCATTGAAAAGAAGAATAGCCAAGTCAGACAAATTAATCAAAGACCCCAAGAAATCCCAGGACTATCGTGTCTGGGCAAAACGTGGTAAGCTCATGCTCGATGCTTACGAAACTAATATTAAATACATAGGACCAGGTGTAGAAGCTAACATTATACCTCTGTTGGGCATCGAAGAAGGTCAGCCATATTATGGCAAACCAAAAGAGATTCAGAAAAAAGACGGAAAAGAATACTGGGTCTATGACAAAGTTACTTTCATTATCAAAGATGGAGTAGTGCAGGGCTGGAAAATAACAAAACCTGTTGTTGACGAGCCTCTTATAAAA
>JALWCU010000325.1 GCA_027015275.1 Bacteroidales bacterium
GTATATTAAGATTAGAAATATCAAATTTTCCTGCTTTTTTGTTCCTATCCACACAATATAAAGTTATATCCTTGTCTGGCACAAATAAATAGTCTAATATCTTGAGCATTCGAGGCACTTCCATGCGGCTATCCGGACACCATGTAGCAAAAACTATTGTTAACCTAAAAGCTGGTAAATTAGCACCGCCGAGCACAGCAGAATCAACCATATAAGAGTCATATTCCTGCTTATACCACTTGTCAAAAGGGTCTTTGAGAAGCTCAGATCTGTCAATCTTGCCAACGAGCATCGGACCACCCTTCTTCGGATCCCTAACAATCTTGTAGTCCTTAGTATTCTGCTTGCATCCAACAAACAAAAAACTTAGTAAGAAAACATTGATTAATAATTTTGCCTTCACTTTACTATAATTTTAAAGTTTGTCTTAAATTTATTAAACTCATTGTGTAAATACAAAAGCTTGTGTCATGAAAAAACTATTGAAATTAATATTAATCACTATCATACTGTTAATCATATTATTAGCAGGATATTATATTTACAAGCAATATTTCGTTAAGCAAGAGACAAACGAGGCTATAAAGGCCATTCCAAACGACAGTTTTATCGTTATTCAAACTCCTGACTTATTCAAAGCATACAAACAAATTACACAAAGCCAATTGTGGCAATATCTCATCAGGACCGACTATTTTGCTGATATTAACAAAGACTTACAATCAATTAACAAATATCTGAAAGCCACGCCTTTACCAGAGAAATTTTTTGAAAACCGCCCCATGGATTTTACGATAAATGTAATCAATGGCTCGTGGGATTTCCTTGCCATTATAGACCTAAAAAGCATGGGTAAATTCTCATCAGACTTGGACATCATACTATCTTCCATTCCAAAATACAAGACTTTCAAACTGCACTATAGCCCAGACGACAAACATAACTATCTAATATACAAGTTCGTCTATCTGCCAAATCAGTATAAAAAATATTTTATTGGATTTGCTGGCAATTTGGTAATAATTAGCCCCAGACTTACACTACTAAAAAAATCACTCTCTGCCCTGCGTGGCACATCCATTGCCGACGATCCAGATTTTAAGCGACTCGAGAGTAAACCGCTCAGCCCAGGACTGTTTACTATAATCGTTAATTTCAAACAGTTAGACCCATTTATCAGGACATTTCAGGACCACCGAGACCCATACATACAGACAATTTCACAAGGGATTAATCATGCTGTACTATCGCTTGACGTCAAAGACAATTTTCTATCTCTCAAAGGAGTAGCCAGCCTGGACACAGTCAACAGCTATTTCAAAGCACTCTCGCAAACCAAGCCAGCTGTATTAAACAGCTATCAGATCGCCTCGGACCAGACAGCTGCAATGGTCGCACTGAATTTTTCCGATTACAAAAATTTCTACACAAATTTCCTCAAAGCCTTCGAACACGAAGAGCCACGCCAAGCTTATGAAATAGAAAAATCTATAAACGTACTACGCAATATAGCAGGCATAGACATTGACAAAGATATTTTTTCATGGATAGGTAATGAAATAGCACTTTACAAACTCACCCCAGAATATGGCAAACGCGCCCAGGACATTGTCATAGCTATCCAGACGCCCAATCCAGTCAGCACAGAAAGTAAATTAGACAGCTTGACGAAAAAAATTAGCAACATTAGTCCACTGAAATTCAAACAAATAGACTATCGAGGTTACAAAATATCTCTACTAAAAATCAATGGTTTCTTTCGTTTGTTCTTCGGTCATCTTTTTGCCAATATAGAAAAACCTTATTTTACGATACTCGGCAGTTACGTCGTCTTTAGTAATTCGCCTGAAACCCTGGAAAATATAATCGACGACTATCATGGAGGATATACACTCAACAATGACGATAAATTTACAAGTTTCCTTGACAAATTCAGCCGAAAAAACACGTTCTTCGCATACATAAATACGCCATTACTGTTCAAAAATCTACTTTTTTTCACATCAGATAGAGACAGACAAAAGCTTATTAAAAACAAAGACCTTATAACAGGCTTTAGCAAACTTGCCCTGCAACTGACAGCGAAAAAAGACCTTATGGACATCAACATCACTTCCGTATATGATCCCAATGCCTCTCTGGACATCATTGTCCACCAAATAGAAAAACAAACCCAAATCAATCGGCTGTTACAAGACATAGACAGCATGAGATTCAAAATATCCATTGGCGATACAATATTTACAGACGGGGAACATACAATCAGATACTCCACAGGCCAAATCTATATGAAAGGCAATGTAAAAAATGGACATCCTTTTGGTCAATGGCAAATTTTTTATCCAGACGGCAATCTAAAAATGACACAAATGTTTGACATGCACGGTCATCTTAATGGACTTGTACAAATGTTTTATGACAATGCCCCAAATTCAAAATTAGCAGAGTTTTACATTAAAGACGAAAAAATAGACGGAGTTTTGCTTCAATATTACCAAAACGGACAAATAAAAGCCCAAATAGAATACAAGGATGGTATGCGCGACGGCAAAGCCACACTTTACTACAGCAATGGTAAAATCCAAGCTAAGGGTAGATATATCAATGGCAAAAAAACTGGCCGCTGGAAATTCTTTGACAAGCAAGGCAATATGCTCTCTACCGAAGTTTGGAAACACGGACAGAAAAAGCGGTAAAAACATTTCCATATCAACGCGTCTATTCTATCGCAATAAAAAAGACGCCACAGACTTCTGTGACGCCTCAGACCAGGGCTAAAGTAATCGGATATATCTTACGCCAAAGCTTGCTAATTTTGTCCAGATATTCTATACAGTACTAATGCTTTTTAGCTTTTTCCTTAAGGCTAACAGGCTGCTGACCAGCTATCATCTTCAAATAGCCAATCTCCTTGGGAGTCAGAAAACGCCATTGCCCTCGCGGCAGGTCCTTCTTGTCCAAAAAACTGAACTTTATCCTATCAAGTCTGACAACTTTGTAACCTATAGCCTCTAACAGACGCCGCACAATATGATACTTTCCGCTGTGTATCTCAACAGCTATTTTTGTCCTGTCATCAGGGGAAACATAAGTTACAGCATCGGCAAAAGCCTCCTCTCCGTCCTCGAGCTCTACACCATCGACCAGCCGCTGCAAATCTTTTTTAGTGAATGGACGGTTTAACGTAGCAATATAAACCTTTGGCACCTTGCTGCTCGGGTGTGTGAGCTTGCGGGTAATCTCGCCATCATTTGTCAAAAGCAGAACGCCAGTTGTGTTTCTGTCCAGGCGCCCCACTGGGTAAATCCTCTCTTTTATTTTACCACCAAGCAGATCAATAACTGTGCGCCGTCCCTGGGGATCATAGACAGTTGTAATAACATCCTTGGGTTTGTTCATGACAATATAAACTGGCCGCTCACCCGTTAGTTTTCTACCTTTGAAACGCACTTCATCTGTGGGACGAATTTTATATCCCAACTCTGTTATTTTCTTACCATTAACCGTAATAAAACCAGCCTTTATAAGCTCATCTGCCTTGCGCCGTGAAGCCAGGCCAGAATGCGCTATAAACTTATTCAATCGTATCAGACCTTGCTCATTATCAGACGACTGATGATTAAAACCTTTTTTCTGTGGTTTCTGACTCTTCTTGGATGGATTAGATTTTCTTGTCCTCATTTTTCTCAAGTTTTGCCGTCTCCCGACGGGATTTGGATTGCAAGTATAAAACTTTACCTACTCAAAGTCAAATTGTTTTAAACTTTTTAACCATAAATACCAAAACTAAAAAATCCGTGTGCCAAAAATAAAATGCTTTTTGTAATAATCACTCCTCAGATCAGAGACTATTACACCTCGCCTATAAGACGTATGAATAAACTGATAATCACCAAGATATATACCCGAATGTGTTATTAATTTGCTCGTGTTATAAGTCCCCACAAAAAACACTAAATCGCCGGGGCTGAGGCTGTCCATGTCTACTATTATACGCCCATATCTGGCTATTCCCTGTGAGCTATGCGGAACAATGATGCCAAACTTCCGAAAACTTGCATAAAGCAAACCAGAACAATCTATACATCTATGCGTTGTACCGCCCATACAATGCGGCGTTCCCAGAAAAGTCTTTGCCGTATCTATTAGCTGATTGGGCGTAAGTCCATGCAAATCCAAATGACGCTCTATGCCTTCTCGTCTAAAATTCTTCAGTCTCTTTACCATTACTCTGTCGTGAGAATAAAGCCACAGCAATTGAGCAAAACCGCCACTCTGAGCATTCGTACAATACGGAGCAGCCAAAATTACAACTAAAAACACAAAACGCTTGATCATGCTCTGTAGTTTTAAACTTAACGCAATTTGTAAGATAATCTTATTGAACAAAAAATTTTTATTAATTTCGTGAAATCACAAAATTTAACAGCAAAACATTAAAACCAAAAAATATGGAAATAGAGAACTTCACTGTTTTCGGCGGAGGTGTATTAGGCGCACAAGTTGCATGGCAGGCTGCAATACACGGAATAAAAACCATTGTCTATGACATTGACCAACAAGCTATTGAGCTTTGTAAGGCTAAACATAAGAGCTTTGCCAAGCTATTCAAAGAACGTTTTTCCCTGCCAGAAGAAAAGCTCAGCAATGCCTTTGAACTGCTATCATACACCACAGATCTGGCGCAAGCTGTCGCTCAAGCTGATCTAACAAGCGAGTCAATCCCAGAAAACATCGACATCAAAATAGAGTTTTACAAAAAACTAAGTCCTCTTTTACCAGAAAAAACTATATTAACGACCAACTCTTCTACGTTGCTGCCCAGCATGTTGGCTCCTTACACCGGCAGAAAAGAAAAATTCCTTGCACTTCATTTTGCCAATCCTGTCTGGGAAGCTAACATAGGCGAAGTCATGGGACACAAAGACACAAGCCCAGAAGTCTTTGATACTGTGGTGAAATTTGCTTCTAAAATAGGCTTAGTACCAATTCCCATACACAAAGAACAACCTGGATATGTCTTAAATTCATTACTTATTCCATTGCTGGAGGCAGCACAGAAACTATATTTCGGCGGTGTATCTGACTACAAAAGTATTGACAAAACTTGGATGATTAGCACAGGCTCTAAGTTGGGGCCCTTTGGAATTATTGACTTAGTAGGCATGAATACTGTCTATAACATCATAATGCTCAATTACAAACGAAAAGGCGAAAAGGCCTTACTCGAGAGAGCACAAAAAATCAAAGAACAGTTCATAGACAAAGGAAAGCTGGGCGTAGCAACGGGTCAAGGATTTTATAAATATCCCAATCCAGAATACCAGGACCCGGACTTCCTCAAATAGCTCTTATAGCTTACCAAATTTACTTTCGTAAAGACGTTGAAGCTCATACATCTCATCACGATAGCGTGCTGCTTCCAGGTATTCAAGTTTTTTGGCAGCTTGTTCCATCTTACGGCGTGCCTCTTCCACGGCACGCCGTAATTGCATGTCACCCATTTTTTGATATACTGGATCACTTGCCACGCCAAGGGCTATTTGCTTCTGCACATCTTCGTCATTATATTGCTGCGGATTGAGCTCTTGCTTTATGGGTGAGAGCATACGATCCTGGCTCTTGACAATCTGTTTCGGGGTAATGCCATGTTTCTTGTTGTATTCAAGCTGTTTAGCACGACGACGGTTTGTCTCGGCTATTGTGTGCTCCATAGATTTTGTTATCCTATCGGCATACATGATAACCTTGCCGTTTATGTTTCGTGCGGCACGGCCTGCTATCTGTGTCAGGGACTTGTCGCTTCTGAGAAAGCCTTCTTTATCAGCGTCCAGTATAGCTACCAATGAAACTTCGGGCAGGTCCAGCCCTTCTCGTAGCAGGTTTATCCCCACCAGCACATCAAAAGCACCACGACGCAGATTCTCCATTATTTCGATACGCTTAAGTGTGTCGATATCTGAGTGTATGTATTCTGCTTTGATTTTTAGTTTTTTAAGGAACTTAGTTAATTCTTCTGCCATGCGTTTGGTAAGTGTAGTTACCAACACACGCTCACCTCGTCCAATAACTTTTTTTATTTCGTCAAGCAGGTCATCAATTTGATTTGTAGTAGGCCGCACCTGTATTGGTGGGTCTAGCAAGCCTGTTGGCCTTACCACCTGTTCTACGACCTCTCCGCCAGTCTTTTCCAGCTCATACGGTCCTGGTGTAGCGCTCATGTAAATAACCTGATTTGTTAGCATTTCAAATTCTTCAAATTTCAATGGTCTGTTGTCCTTAGCAGCAGGTAGTCGGAAACCGTATTCTACAAGGATTTTTTTTCGAGAATGGTCTCCGCCGTACATGGCTCTTAGTTGTGGTATTGTTACATGGCTCTCATCAATGATTGTGATATAATCATCAGGGAAATAGTCCAGCAGGCAGAAAGGGCGTGTCCCAGGCGGGCGTCCATCAAAATAGCGTGAATAATTCTCAATGCCAGGACAATAGCCTATCTCGAGCATCATTTCAATATCATAATTCACACGTTCCTCGATACGTTTTGCCTCCAGCTCACGACCTTGGGAACGGAAATATTCCACCTGATTAACCAGATCCACCTTGATTTGTGCAATAGCTTGTTCCAGTTTTTTGCGTGTTGTCATAAAAATACTGGCAGGATAAATAGCTACCATTTCTGCTGGTTCGATTATCTTTCCAGTCTCAGGATCAAATGAATAAATTTCGTCAACCTGTTCGTCCCAGAAAACTATTTTATAAGCTACATCGCCATAAGCTAAATGCACATCCACAGTGTCGCCTTTGACACGGAATTTACCATAAGAAAAATTAATCTCATCTCTTGTGTACATGTTATCCACGAGCAAACGCAGCAGATTATCTCTGCCCATCTGGTCTCCCACACGAACACGGATAATGTTGTTTATGAAATCAGTAGGATTGCCAATACCGTAAATACATGAAACAGAAGAAACTATAATCACATCGCGGCGTCCAGATAGCAATGCTGTTGTAGCGCTGAGTCGTAGCTTTTCTATTTCTTGATTTATGCTAAGGTCCTTCTCAATATACTTGTCCAGCTGTGGGATATATGCTTCAGGCTGATAATAATCATAATAAGACACAAAATACTCAACCGCATTATATGGAAAAAAAGACCGAAATTCGCCATAAAGCTGGGCTGCCAGCGTCTTGTTGTGGCTAAGCACCAGCACAGGACGGTTCAGACGTGCTATGACATTGGCTATTGTAAAAGTCTTTCCAGAGCCAGTAACGCCGAGCAAAATTTGGTGGCGCTTGTTTTCATTGACGCCCTGTACCAGTTGCTCGATAGCCTCTGGCTGGTCGCCCCGTGGCTCATAGTCAGAAACTAAGTAAAATTTATTTTCCTGGAAATCAGCTGGTAGCTGTTTTTTCATTGTTTAAAATCTTCTTTATCAACTTTGTGCCAATCACTGTCAACGCTGGGCTCATAACTACGCAAATAATCAAAAACTTCGTCCACACAAGAAGCAACGAAGTACATATCCCGCAATCGTGGTTTTGCAAAATTATTATCAAAAATAACATCAAATTGGCTAAGCAGTGGATCAAAAAATCCGTCAAAATTCAAGATAATAATAGGACCGTCGATAAAAGAAAGTTGCTTGAGCACAATGACTTCCAGCAGTTCGTCCAAAGTTCCAAACCCACCAGGCAAAGCAACAAATCCCTGGCTCAGTTCTATTATCTTCTTCTTCCGCTCCTGCATATCCGCAACAACGATAATTTCGTCGGCTTCCGTCTCTGTGAGCCCACGCTTTGTAAATTCCTCTGGAATAACTCCTATGACCTTAGCTCCGCCAGCCTTCATGGTATCTGCAAGCCGCTTCATCACTCCCACATTAGCGCCTCCATACACAAGGTT
Organism: Bacteroidales bacterium; assembly: GCA_027015275.1. Taxonomy (GTDB): domain Bacteria; phylum Bacteroidota; class Bacteroidia; order Bacteroidales; family S143-33; genus S143-33. The sequence continues at coordinate 7,910 of JALWCU010000325.1, forward strand.
ATATCCTTCGATAGCGAGCTGACGGGCAAAGACTTCTGCAAAATTATAAAATCTGTTATCCAGGGCATTGGACGATGAACAAAACACTGCGATATTTTTCATTTCTCGGCTTTTTGAGACAAAAATACCTGTTTTTGTACAAAATAGCACAAAAACAGGTCAGAGAAACTTTATAAATTCCGGTCAAATCAGCTAAAAATTATTTCATAAGGCTTTGCCAGAGCCTCATAAAGATTCTGCAAACTAAAATAACGACTAAAGCGGTGCGATTCACGTCCATCCAAATATATCAGCACGACAGGATTAGTAAACACACGATTCTGACCTGCTATATCTGGACTTTTGACAGTATCTACATAATAGAGCTTAACCTCAGGAAAGTTCTGCGAAATAAATTCTTCTACCTTGGGCTTGAGAGTTTTACAAACATTGCAATTCTCATGAGAAAAATAAAACAAAACAGCAGGGTGCTTGGTTGCCTGATAAAACTCTTCCAAAGTGTCTATTACTGTGAACATGGGCAACAGGTTTAAAAATTGCCCTGCAAAGATAAGTCTTTCTACGAAGAAAACAAGTAGTTCAATTTTTCCATTATCTCCTCCTTAGTAGAGGCTTTCAATACATCGGGGAAAACTTCATAAAACCTTGACTTTGCTCGATAAACTTTCTTGATTATTGCCCGTGCCTCGGCCGAATACACTGCTCTGTCCAAAAGCTTATTTATAAAACGACCATAATTACGGTCAATATCAAAAGCCTTTGATACATTAAACATCTGCTTAATCTGTTCTTTTTTCAAGCTCTGTAAATACTGCTTTATTTGTGCAAATGCTTCGAGCCTATACTGCTCTAAATCCAGAGTCGCTTTTTGTTCATTGTAGATAGTTTCTAACTCCTTAATAGTACTGTCATCCAATCTGTCCAGCTGCTCTGCATAAGAATCTACAGACATTTTATTATTCAAATAAAAATCCTGGTAAATATCTATGTTAAAGTCAATTAGAGAAATTATATTATCAAGCTCATTATCATATAAGTCGTCAGTATAAATTGGCTCTTCATCAGAGGATATATTAGCCAAATGCCTAAGCTCTTGTATAAAAGTTTCTATCCAGCTGTCATTCACCAGTGGCTTGATAGAGGTGGCTAAATAAAAAGCATGAACATAGAATCCATTACTCACAAGCTCTTCGAGAAACCTTATTAAATGCCGCAAGCGATAATTTTTGACTACTTGTACAGTTATACACATTAGGACAAAGACCAAAATTACAGAACCCATGGCTACTATGGGCGAGAAATACTTAATCAAAAGGATGGCCGCAATTATAATCAGAATCAAACCAACAAGTTGATAAAGATATATCCTACGGGCAAACTTGTTTTCTGCGAAAGAGAGAGCTTTATTAAAATCTAAATTTGCAGTCATCATCTTATCATGGATAACTTTATTTTAAAATTACAAAATTATATGGATTCTTTCTCTTCTTTTCTCAAAAAATATACTACTCCATACTCAGAACTTTTTTCTCGCTTCAGGTCTGCTGGGAGGTCTTGGAAACTTTTCTCTATTGTATTCCATAGATTTTGTATCAATTTATCTACTATGGGCCTCTGTCTTGCAATTTCTCTCAAATTCTCCTGTGTAATCTCTTGCAATTTTTTATAATACCGATAACTATCCATGAAACGTTCAAAATAAATATTAACCACTGATATTCTAGGATTTGTAATAGGACTACGACCAGAAGCAAGACGTTTTTCTTCTCCCTCTATAATTTTCCTGCCCCACTTAATCAAGTCCTTTTCAGTCTGTATCTTTGGGATGGATAAATCGCTGATACTGAGTCCAAAAAATTTTCTATCCCCAATTTTAATCTCTTTTCTCTGAATAGCCATGTTGAGTACCTGAAGAAAATGCGAAACATACAAACGCGCCATACGAAAATCTTGCTTCACTTTCTTACTTGCCTCTACCTGCCTAGTAAAAGCCCCATTATACATGTCTATTGCCTGCTCAAATTCTGGAAGGATTACCCTGAGTTTATACAAAAGCTCAAAGGGTATTACACTACCATCATCCTCTGCTTTCTGATAAGCTATACGCATGGCCCTAAGCCTTGCCTTGTCGGTATTTGGTAAACGTCTATAAGGCATATCTTTATGATTTATTACTTATTTTTGCAAATCTTATACCATACATGCGTTTTATTTTTTTGTGCAAAATTTCTGTTCAAATCATTATTTTTCATAAATTTGTGAAAACAAAACTATGTGATAAGTGGCTAAACGTTTTGATATAAAAAGAGTACCAATCAGATACTTTGTCCTCTCTGCTATTGTTACAGCATTCTTTATCTTCTCTATCATCGCTATACAGTTCATAATAAATTTCTTTACTACCAGTAATGTCCTGAAAATTTATGACACAGTCTTTAACATCAAAAACGAAATAAGTTATCTGAACAATAGCGTACACACACTATTCTCCAATCCATATACTTATATCAAAGACTCTAAATTCTCTGGCCTTTATAAATCTCTGGAAAACATTAATAATCAACTTGATAATATTTCCACAATAAAGATAGCCAAAAACAATCCTTACTATCAAAAGATTTATGAATATGTCCATGAATACAAAATAAACTTGCAGAAATGCCAGGACCTTAATTACAAACTCTTCAATCCCGAAGAGGGCAAAATAGCAAACATAGAAAATCTTCTGTTCCTGATTAAATCAAACAGTTCTTACCAACGCCCACCTTTCAAAAAATACACAACCGAACTCATAAGCATAATCAATGAACTAAAAACACCCAAGATGCCAGGACAAGTTATTGCAAACGAATTAGAGACCCTGGAGAATAACCTGGCAAAACTGACAGTTTCAAATACACAGATAAACACAAAAAATAATCTCCTTATTTTAGTAGATAAAATTAAAAACGTCACTGGAAATCTACTTCTCTTAATGGACCAGTACGGCAGGCCCTTTGCATCTGGAGCCTTGAAAAATCTTAATACTGATCTGCTTTTAAGCTCTTCTTCAAATTTCCTGGAAAATATTAGACATAAAATTATTAAACAAAAGCTTTATTACAAAGCTATCACCCTGACTATAATTACGTTGCTTCTGGGCATATTAATAATAGGCTTTGGCTTAACTCTTTTCTTTGTACTTAACAAAAACTTAAACAAAATAATAGACTCGCTCAAAGAACTAGAACTTGGCAATCTGGAAAGAAAAGAACTAATCAAAATTACTCGTGAATTTGGTATTATTTCACTTATTATCAATAGGATAGTTTCAAACCTCAAATACAAAAGCAAAATCATATCCCTCTTTGCCCAGGGAAAATATAATCAGGAAATAAAAACTCTCTCACCAAGGGATGAACTCGGACAAAATCTTATTAAGCTTCAAGAATACTTGCACAATTATGAAAAAAATATTCAACAATCCCAGCAATCTGAACAAAGACAAAAATGGATTACCGAAGGCTTAGCTTACTTAGGCGATATTCTACGTCAGAATGCAACAGACCTTAACAACCTACTTGAAAATTCCCTGAAAGCTGCATTAGATTATCTAAAAGCCCCTATGGGCGCTATTTATTACGTTAACTACAATTACCAGGAGCCTATTTATGAACTCAAAATAGCCTTTGCTTACAGTAAAGAAAAAATGCATAAGGTCAGCTATCGCCTGACCGAAGGATTTGTAGGTACTGTGGCAGCTGACGGCGAGCCTATAATCCTCAAGCAAGTTCCCGAAGATTACATTTTCTATGAAACAGCTTTTGGATATGGTCGGCCAAATACTATTGCCTGGTTCCCTATCAAAGAAGAAAATAAAATCTATGGTGTACTGGAAATTGCTCTTAACGAAACCTTTGAAGAGCACCATACCCTGCTTATAGAAAAATTTGCCTCTGACCTGGCATCTACAATAACTTTTGTCAATATAAACCAACAAACTAAACACCTGGTACAGCAACTTACCGAAAAAACAGAAGAATTTGAACAACGTGAGATACAATATAAACTAAGCATCGAGGACCTCAACGACAAAATACAGGAACTCCAAGAACAAATCGAAAATCTAAAAATTGATAATAAAATCAAACAAGACATTATCTCTGAGAAAGTTGCACAAATCATTGAGCTCGAGAAGAAAATAAAAGAAAAAGAAATAGAAATAGAACAAACCATAAACCGATTCAAGAAAGCCGAAGAATTATACAAAACCAAGATAGCTAACCTTCAAGAACAAATAAAAATCTTACTTAGCCGTGACTCAGACAAAGAAGAATAATCCGCTCTACATTAAAAATGCCCTTTACATCGACCCCGAAACATTACAAATAACCCGCACACACATCAAAATACTCAACGGAAAACATGGAAACATTGAGTTTGTACAGTCAATACCAGCAGATGCTAATGAAATAATCGACGCACAAGGCAATATCGTTACACGTTCATTTGTTATTGCCCATCATCACATCTACTCTGCCCTTGCTGTAGGTATGCCAGCACCAAAAAAAAATCCTACCAACTTTTACGAAACCCTTAAATACATCTGGTGGACACTTGATAAAAGTCTTACACAAGACATGATACAAGCCAGCGCACTAACTACTGCTATCTATGCAGCCAAAACTGGCTCTACGTTCATAATAGACCACCACGCTTCGCCTTTTGCTATTCAGGGCTCTCTGGAAACGATTGCCAAAGCTTTGGACAAAATAGGACTGGGACATTTGCTTTGTTACGAAATTACTGACCGTGATGGCGCTGAGCAGACTATGAAAGGCCTGGAAGAAACTGACAGTTATCTGGCTAAAAACCAGGGATTGATTGGATTGCACGCTTCCTTTACTGTCTCTGACGACACAATGAATCGGGCAGCTATGCTCATGGAGAAATATAACTCTGGCGTGCATATACACGTAGCCGAAGACAAGCTGGACCAGGACCTGTGCACGATGGATCACAGCCAAAGAGTAACCGAACGACTGAATCATTACGGGATGCTCGACACAACTAAAACAATAATTGCACACGCTATACACATTAACAGCCAAGAAAGACAACTTCTGTCCAAATCAAAGGCATGGATAGTACAAAACCCCGAAAGCAACCTCAACAACAAAGTCGGCTTTTTCTCTTCCTATGATCTCCCATCTGAACGAATTATGCTCGGTACTGACGGAATGCACTCAGACATGATTCGCTCCGCACATTTTGCATATTATGCCGGCCTTGCATTTGAGCAGCAAGACCTGATGACTATTTACAAAAGACTTAGAAACAATCACCGGTACCTTAAGCAAAATAAATTCGCTGGCGATAGCGACAATAACCTAATAATACTTGATTATCAGCCGCGTACACCAATTACACAAGATAATTTCCTTGGACATTTCTTCTATGCCATCTCATCATCACACATCAAACATGTCATTAGCCAGGGAAAAATTATTGTCAAAGACCGACGAATGACTACTATAGACGAAGACTCTGTTTTCCAATTTGCACAAGAGCGAGCAAAATTACTATGGAAAAAAATGCAAAAGATCTAAAGTCATGAAACGCCTAACAGTACTAATAATTATCCTGGTTGGCTTAAGGTCCTTTGCCCAAGACAAACCCTTTCGCTTGCACATCAACGGTTATATAAACAACATGCAATCAGTACTTTTCGACTCTATTAAAGGCAATTGGACAAATGATAATCTCTTGCACAACCGCATCAACCTTAGCATTTCTTACAAAAGCTCACTTACATTCCACATGTCAGCCCGTACACGCCTTTTTACTGGCGAAACTGTCAAATATTTCCCTTCTTACGCAGACTTCATAAAAAATTCTAACAATTTTTTCAATCTTTCATGGAATCTGGTCAATGAGCCATCTGTTCTGCTCAACACCACAATAGACCGCTTCTACGTTGAATTTAACAAAGGCAACTTTGATATAACAGTGGGCAAACAAAGAATCAACTGGGCCAAAACATTTGTCTGGAATCCCAACGACCTTTTTAACAATTACTCATTCTTTGACTTTGACTATCCCGAACGACCAGGAAGCGACGCTATAGACGCTGTCTATTACATATCACCAATGACAAATATCGAACTGGCTGGTAAGCTCGACAAAGACACCAGCTTAACAACAGCCATGCGTCTATCAACCACAATTGGTACTTATGATTTGCAGATGATTGGCGGCATCCTCGCTCAAAATGACTATGTTATAGGCATAGGTTGGACTGGATATATCGGACAAATAACTTTTCGCGGTGAAGCTTCATACATCCGTCCCAGAAAAAACTTTGCAGACACAACGGGTCAGACAGTAGCCTCGGTTGGGCTGGATTATTCCGTGGGAAAATCAACAACCTTAATGCTGGAATTTCTCTACAACCAGCAAAAAGGACACTACCAAATCAACTCACCAATGGATTTTTACACAGCCCCGATGAACATCAAACATCTTTCGTTTGCCGAGTATAATATCTTTGCACAAATTACGACAAGCCCTTATCCTCTGCTTAATATGAGCATGGCCACAATGTTTTTCCCAAAAAAGAAAGGTCTATTCCTCATGCCCAACATCACATACTCACTGTCCAACAACGCTGATCTTACACTCGTTGGACAATTCTTCAAAGGTAAATTCAATACTCTGAGTTCACAGGAATTAAAAATCTTTGCTATTTTCCTCAGGCTAAGTCTCAGTTTCGGTAAATAATTAGGCACTGACAACAAAAGAGGCTGTCCCGCTGGGACAGCCTTTTCCGTTGCTCATTATTACTCTTCATCAGCTGCTCCATCAACAAAGGTACGCTGCGCTAGCTGACTATCAATCATAAGCAATCCATGCGGACTGTCGCCTATCATCTTGAGCTTAGCTATAATTTCCTCATCATTAGCCTCTTCCTCTACCTGCTCGTCAATATACCACTGCAACAGGTTTAATGTAGGACGGTCTTTTTTCTGCTCTGCCAAGTCTGCTAAGTCATTAATACACTGAGTAATATGACGCTCATGTTTAAGAGTCTCTTCCAGTGCATGTAACGGAGAATCCCACTGCTTTGCAGGCTGCTCTATTGCATAAAGTTCTACTCGTCCACCACGCTCTATTAAATAGCGATAAAACTTCATTGCGTGCGAAATCTCCTCCTGGTATTGTACAAACATCCAGTTAGCAAATCCGAGCAAGTTAATGTCCTGAAAATAAGCGGACATAGCCAAATACAAATAAGCAGAATACATTTCTTCGTTGATCTGCTTGTTAATTGCTTTTTCAATATCTTTGTCAATCATAATCTTATGAATTTATAGTTTAGAGTGAAAATACAAAATTATAACCAACAAAAAAACATGTTATTTACAAAACAAAAAGGCCACCCATAACTAAAGCATGGGTGGCCTCTATAATCACCTACTAATCAGCAAATTCAACATTTACAACTAATATCAAAAAACCATAAATTCACGAACCTACTTATTGTACTTGAAAGCTTTTAGTCCTGCGAAACGTGCTGCTGAACCAAGTTCGTGTTCTATACGGATGAGCTGATTGTATTTAGCAATACGCTCGCCACGTGAAGCAGAGCCAGTCTTAAGCTTACCTGCCGCAATAGCAACGGTCAGATCTGCAATTGTAACATCCTCTGTCTCGCCTGAACGGTGAGAAACAAAACGGCCATAATTGTTCCTCTCAGCCAATTCTACTGTCTCCAGCGTTTCTGTCAACGTGCCTATCTGATTGAGCTTTATTAAGATAGAATTAGCAGCACCCTTATCTATTGCTTCCTGCAACAAAACTGGATTTGTACACAGGAGGTCATCACCGACAAGCTCTACTTTATCACCCAGTTCTTTGGTTAGCTTTTGCCAGCCTTCCCAATCATGCTCGCCCATTCCATCCTCGAGCAAAATAATAGGATATTTATTTATCCATTCTTTCCATAGCTCAACCATTTCGTCCGATGTCTTGTATTCCTTAGTTGATTTCCAGAAGTAATATTTCCCATCCTTCCATAGCTCGCTTGTAGCAGGATCTAAGCACAAAGAAATATCTTCGCCTGGTCTATAACCAGCCCTTTCAATGGCGGTTAAAATCAACTCTACAGCCTCTTCATTGGATTTTAATGCAGGTGCAAAACCACCTTCATCACCAACAGCAGTATTATAACCCTTTTCGCTAAGTACTGCCTTGAGAGCATGGAATGTCTCTGAGCCCATTCTAATAGCTTCGCGGAAAGAAGGTGCACCATGTGGCGCAATCATAAATTCCTGAAAATCAACGTTATTATCAGCATGTTTACCTCCATTCAACACATTCATCGACGGAACTGGCATAAGCGAAGCGTTAACACCACCAAGGTAACGATAAAGCGGCAAACCCAGATAATTGGCTGCTGCATGTGCTACTGCCAAAGAAACACCCAGAATAGCATTTGCACCAAAACGTGCCTTGTTCGGTGTGCCGTCCATCTCTATCATGGTGTAATCTATCTTACGCTGCTCGAGAACATCCATACCGACAATTTCCTTTGCCAGATGCTCATTAACATTACGGACTGCATTCAGCACTCCCTTGCCATTGTAGCGTTTCTTATCTCCATCGCGCAACTCTACAGCTTCTTTTTCACCAGTGGATGCACCAGATGGTACGAGAGCGCGTCCTTTGACACCATTCTCTAATTCTATATCTACTTCTACAGTAGGATTGCCTCTTGAGTCAAGGACTTCAATAGCATAGATACTTTTTATTTTCATAGCTCTTTTGTTTTAAGTTTTTCTTACAAAAACAAAGTTAGTACTTTTATATCCTTAGGAAATATAAATTTTCTTATTTTTCAACAAACGATTGAGACGAGAAATAGGACTATTGCTTAGATGAATTCTTTATTCCAATAACCGAGATGTCATCGCGCTGACGCTCATCTCCCATGTATTCGATAAGCTTTTCTTTGAGTATCTCTTCTTGCTTGTCTATTGGCTCAGAACCTATTTTCTGTAATAAATCAACAAATCTTTGTGAGCCAAATCTACGCTTGTTCTTATCCACCTGCTCCATATAACCATCTGTAGATAAATATATTACATCATGTCTATGAAACGTCATTATTATACTGGTAAAGACGTCTTGATTCCGCGTAGCCTTGACATACCCTAGTGAACGCTTGGCCCCACGATAGCGCGTAACAAGCTTTGTCCTTGAATTAAAATAAAACAAATCAATACGTGCACCTGAAAACTTAATTTCAGGCTCCTCTTGGTTTTTATCTATCCTGACTATAATTGCATCCAAGCCTTCTGTGCCCTGCTTTTCGAGAAATTTCTTCAAATGCTCATCAAGGCTGGAAAGGATCTCCGGAGGCTCGACCATACCCTTCTCATCAATCAAAGTGTTCAAAATGTATGTGGCAATTATTGTAATAAAAGCTGCTGGCACTCCATGACCCGTTGCATCAAAAAGTACAACAAACAAATATTTCTCAGACTTATCACTAAACCAGAATCCATCACCCGAAACAATATCACGCGGCATATAAAACAGAAAATAATCGTAATAATTACCTATTCTGCTAAATACTGGCATTATAGCCGACTGAATATCAGAAGCATATTTCAAGCTGGACGTAATGATAGAATCCTTTAGCTCCAGCTCCTTCCTATGACGCTCCAGCTCGTCATTCTGGCGTTCTAATTTACGGCTTTTTATCTCCAGCTCCCTAGTGCGCTTATTAACCAAATCCTCTAAATGAACGTTCTGATATTCCAGCTTCTCCTTGAGCAATTCATTCTGCCCAGAAATATCACTGAAAATCTTAGCTAAAACTAATGACTGCCCCAATAACAAAATAAAAACAATAAATGGCATCAAGCTTATTGTCTGCACAACCCTCAGATACAACAAAATATCGTTTAGAGCCATTGCAAACATTATCAAAAAAGTAATGCCCAAAATCCCAATACCCGAAGTTTTTAGCTTTATATGCTTAATGATCAGATATATAGCTATCAACATAGAAATCAAATACATGGGTTGGTAAAAAGGCATTGTCTGAGTATAGACAATCGAAGGAAAGAAAAGCGTTATACCAAAACCAATAGCTACTGCCAATAAGCCAAGAGTTGAATATTTTGCCACCTTATCCAGATTCGTAACTTGATATAAATAATACATTAAAGTAGGCGGCACAAAGAAAAACGTAAAATACTCTAAACGGTACTTCCAGCCAAAGCTAATTGAAGGAAACAAGGAATAAATCAGATTCTGATCTACTACAAGTACCCTGAGCCCCAATATAACAGCAAAAATCAAAAATGAAATTACAGCATAACTCTTCTTGTGCAAAAAGAAAATAAAAAAATTGTATAAAACCATTATCAACGCTGCCCCAAAAAGCAAAGCACTAATAATCAATCCAATATTCAAATACCTAAAAATACTATCCCGACTACCTAACCTGGGTGAGTAAAAAAATCCACCTTCACGATGAGAAAAATTAGCCACTTGGACAATAACCTCATTACGCTCACCCACATTCACATCTGCCACCACTGGCTTTATTGACGGACGATAACCACTGTTCCGCGGTGCCGGATTACCCGACTCTCCTATCAACTCTCCATCCCACCATACACGCATTGCACAGTTAACAGGATAAAAATAAACGCGCTCTACCTTGTTCTTTTCTTTGGTCAAAACTATAAGGCGGTAGGTAGCGTAACCTGTATCTGACACATTCTGCCCATCTATCAAGACTTTACTCCAATAATCTGGAACTACGGCATAAGCATCAGCTACATAGGTTTGCGGATGAAAATCATCTGGTCCAAGTAGCTTATTCCAATAAAACTCCCATTCGCCATTCAGAGACAAAGGCGGAAAAGTATCAATATTTACAAACCTCAGGTCAAGCACACCCTTCTGTGCCTGTAAAGACTGCGGCTCCTTGCCCCACAGGCTAAAAGAGAAAAAAATTATCAAAAAAGTTATATAAACACGGACTTTCATTAAGGTTCCATGCTTTTGATAAAAGCTACAATTAATGACTTACCTTCATATTCTGCTCTGACTATATAAATGCCAATATTCACTCTATTTCCAGCTTTATCAACTATGTACGAAACACGGTTGGTATTAAGTAATGGCTCGGAAACATTAAAGTAATCTAACAAATACTGCACATCATCCATACCTATTGGCTGCGGTAGCTCTGGCAATATCGCACTAAGCCTCTTACCAATGACCACATCGCGCTTTATCTTCCACAATTCCTCGGCAGCTTTGGTAAACATAACTATATGCTCTGTCTCATCTATTGCCACAACAGCCTGATCTAATCCATCAAACACATTAAAAAACAAATTGCGATATGTTTTCTCTGCCTTCAGCTGCTCTTCCAACTTCTGTTTCTCATCATTGAACTTGGCTTGCAAACTCTCTATCTCTTCGCCTTTTGCCTTGAACTGAGCCTCTTGCTTCTTGAGAGCTTGCTGTGTCTTTACCTTATCCGAAACATCAATACCAAGAAGCATAATGCTCTGAACATTATTCTCTACTATGTATGCAAAGTAATATGATTCTATCCAAACTTCTGTGTTATAGCCTGTTGTAAACTTATGCGTGGTAACATGCGCTTTCCCAGCAACTATACTACGCCATACTATTCTAAACTCCTGAGCTTCCTCTATAGAAAAGAACTCTGTTATCTCTTTGCCCACAAATTCTTCTTTATTTATTCCCAGTACTGTCAACATGTTATTATTAGCATCTACTATCTTTCCGTCAAGGTCCAATGTAGCTCTTACTATCAAATTATCTGTAAACTGCAACAAAGACAACTGCTCTTCCAAGAGCTTTTTCTCATCTGTTCTGTCCAGACCTAAGAACAATATCTTTTGCAATTGCCCAGCTTTATTTCTGACAGCAACCAACGCAGAACTTATCCATTTATCTTGACCAGCATAAGAAATAAAGTGCATCTCCCTGTCATAGACCTCGTCCTTGGATATTATGCTATCCCAAAGCGTATCAAATAAATCTTTCTCCGAATCATGTAAGAAAATTGTAAAATGCTTATTAGCAATCTCAAAATAATCAGAATAATCTAAAGCCTGAATAAAATTATCATTAGCGTAAATCAAAAAACCATCTCTATTAAACTCTGCCCTCAAAAATGCCCTGTTTACAGAATTGGTAAAGCTTATAAATTCTTCACTCTGTTTTGCTGACTCCTGCTGCAAAAGCTTTAATTCTTCCATACTTCTACGCATCTTCTCCTCCTGCTGCGCAAGAATCTCTGCTTGCTTTTGGGACTCCTTAAGTAATTCCTGTGTACGCATATTTCGCTTAACATTAGCCAGAGTGGAAGCTATACTCTTGGATATCTGCTCAATAAACTCTACATGATACTGCTCAAAGGGACTAAATGAAGCCAACTCCAAAACTCCATGAACCTCTCCATCCTCATCAATCAATGGTGAAATCAAAATAGCCTTGGGATTTGCACCACCCAAACCAGAAGTAACCTCAACAAAATTATCCGTCGTCTCATTCAATACCATTATACTCTTCTCTATTGCAACTGCTCCTATCAGACCTTCTCCCCACAAAATCCGCTTATCAGGAAATTTCTTCCTATCATAAGCAAAGAAAGCTATCATGTCAAGGAACTTATCTCCCTTCTCCTCTCGTGTAACAAAGAATGTTGCCTGCTTGGCATCCATATACCGGGTGAGATAACTCGTTACCTTTTCTGCCAGCTTGGTCAAATCATCAACATTCTCTCGCAGAATACTACTAAACTCAGCCAATCCCTGGTTTATCCAGTTGCGCTGCTCTTCTTCTTTGCGCCTCTTCTCATCTTCCAGACGCGTATGCTTAATCTCATCCCTCAGGGCAATTAACGACTGCACTACCCTATCCTGCATAAACTCGTTGTCAAAACCTATTTCTGTATTTCCCCTTCGTAGCTGCTCCACAAAATTATAAATAGCTCTGTTCTTGAAATTTAGCCAGCCTATCTCCCTTTCTACATCCTGAATATTCTTAGACAACTGATTAACAATATAATACACAAAGAAATACACTAAGAATGGCAATAACTCAACATAGAATAAAATCGGATGACTTAGATGAAAGTCCCAAAAGGTCCTAAACGTTATAGGCGTATTCTGAAGATAGAAGAACAGTGTCAGAAAAACTACTATATAGATTACCGACGCAAGTGTTAATGAATAAATATAGGACGGTAATATCTTGGTTATACTAACTACTTTCGAACCTGTCTTTTTCATTTTTGTATATTTTATACCCCAATTAATTACAAATTTAAAAAATTATGAGATATAGGCAACATAGAATCTGTATAAATTACTTAAAGAATGTTTTAACAATCTTCCTTATTAGCTTCTCTGGGATAAAAGGCTTGACAACCCAGCCCATGACCCCTGCTTTCTTTGCCTTTAACTTAAGCTCAATGTTCTGAGAATAACTCATCATTAACAACAAAACATCATAACGCTCTAAAATCTTCTGAGCCAATTCCGTGCCATCTTCCCCATCTATAGTGTCATTCAACATTACTATATCTACACGATTATTCTCCAATGTAGAAAAAATCCCATCAACATCCGTGGCTATAAAAGCTTTGTAATTAAATTTTTCTAACGTAAACTCCATAACATCGAGCAATGTCGTCGAATTATCTGCCAATAAAAAAGTGTACATAAGACTCAATTTTAGAAAATCATTTCTTAAATCTCAAAGTCCTCATCAGTCTCTGCTTTATGATACTTGTATGCAAGAGTGGACAAAAATTCACTAATCTTATTCACTGCCTGCTGAGTACCTTCACTAATAGGCTTTTTCTTGAGCCGTAGCATCCAAATGCCATACATGACCTCCAGTGCTATCTCTATTATCGATTTATCCTTGTCTTTTGCCCTGTTTATATATTCTGCCAAAAAAGGCATAGTCTGATCAAACAACTGTTGATAATCCTGGTGAAAAGGCGATCGCAATAGCCGTACATGCAAATCTGTCAATTCCCTGACAACATTGCGAAGCACTTGTATATGACCTTTTTCCAATACACCTTCGTTCTTCATCGTCTCAATCATACTCTCATACCACATTCGCATAGCTTGCTTTGTCTGCTCATCTTCATCAAACTGACTAATCACATACTTTTCTATTTTGTCTATATCAAAGTCAAGCCCACGAATCAAATCCTCAACCTGCCACATATACAAGACATATTCTACAATATTTTCTCTTTTCTTCTGACGTGCTATAATCATAATTCTTAGTTTTAGAAATTTACATAAAATTCTCCGGTCAATGCCTTATATTCCTCACTATATCCGTGTGCATCCATGATATAGAGCCAATGCTGCTCACACTCTTCTATCTTGCGGACAAATTTCACTATTACACGTTTGGGCTGCTGTCCTTTCTTAGAACAAATATACAACCTCTTTTGACAAAATAAATATTGAAAATTAAATTCCCTCTCAAGTAAACGCAAATTCTGGTAAGGAACTATTATATATACACTTCCTGCCTCTGTCAATAACTGAGCAGACCTGACAGCTAAATCTCTATAAGTCAACAAAATATCATGTCTTGCCATATTCTGGTCCTCATTTGCCGAATTCTTGGACTTAACAAAAAAAGGCGGATTACTAACTATGCCATCAAAAACTTTGTCCCCAAAATTATACTCCACAAAATCGCCCGCCAATGAGTGCAATCGCCCTGACCATGGTGAACTTTCAAAATTCTCTCTACTAAGCTTCACGGCTGCCACATTTATATCTATACCATAGACATGGGCTCTGGAAAATTTCTGCGCTAACATCATGGCTAAAATGCCTGTCCCTGTACCCACATCCAGCAGCATCCTGGGATTTTTAAAACTTACCCAGCTACCTAACAAAATACTATCTGTTGTTATCTTGAATACAACATCAAGCTGCTTTAACTGAAACTGCTTCAAATGAAAAACCTCAGCCATTAATAAAGAATCTTTTTCTTGGTTCTTATTCTCAAAGGACTGGTTGGTAATCTATAAAAAACTCCAATATTTGCATAAATCTCTCGAGTGTGAAGCATCGGCTTCCGCAGGTAAGTAAACAACATATCTGCACCAAAGCTCTTGTAATCAATACTGTATCCGATTAATGGTGCTATTTCCTTTGATAGCTCTGTTTTCAAAGTTCCTCGATATGCTGCATAAGACATCAAAAAGTTAGCTCCAAGGCTAAAATAATTATTGACCCTGCCTATATTGAATAAATAAAAATCTTTTTTGGCTCCCAAACTAACTACCCAACGAGACTCCCAGTACTGGTAAAAAACATGCTCACTCTGTTGTATTATAATTCTCTTGTTAAAAACTCTTTTATAAAATCCAAGAGAAAAACTGATGTTAGTAAAAAGCTCATTTACACCAACATCCAGTCCAAACATATAATCGTTAAAATTAATAAATTGAGCAAATCTCAAATAATATTCTGGGTAAAAAACAGGTGTGTGCATACCTATCTTTCTCAAAGCAGCCCGTGCATGGTAATTCTTCTGAAATTCAGCTATTTGAAATGCATCAAATGCGCCATCTACGAAATTATCAAAACTTGGCTTTTGTTTCATAAAATAGTCAAAAACTTTCTGACTACGACTATAAATAGAAAAATCTACTGGTGATGCCAAATCTCTTGTTAATAAATCAAGCCTTGCACTATCATTTATCAAGGTCTTAGCAGCTAATTCATTATTATACTGCGCAGCTACATGCAAAGGTGTAATCCCAAGACTATCTGCCTTATTCACATCCGCGCCATAATAAACTAACATATTAATCAGAAGCGTATCATTATAATACGCTGCAAGCTGTAAAGGTGTCCAATTATCAACCGCCTTATTGGGGTCAGCGCCGAAGAGCAAGAGCTCATCGGCCCCACGATAATTGCCATTCCTAATAGCATAATACAAAGGCGTATGGCCAGACTCATCCACAATGTCAGGATTGGCGCCTTTTTTCAACAAGAAATGTAACAAAGTGTCTCTAAAATTTATCACAGCAAATGACACTGCTGGCGGATCATAAGGTGGGACAACGTCTATTTTAGCTCCACTATCTAACAAAATTTTTATAATGGCAGTATCACCGCTCTCTACAGCGAAAAGCAATGGAGTTATTCCATAAATAGTCTCATAATTAGCATTAGCACCTTGCTTGATAAGTAACTTGACAGAATCTATATTGTCATTAAGTATTGACTGGATAAGTAATTCATCCTTACTTTGCTGGGCATTGACGGCTGTTATACTAACAAAGCATAACACAACAATAATCAAAAGCCTCTTCATAACCCCCAATTTAGTTAAAATCCATAAGGCAAACAGAACTATCTCACAGGACTAAAAATTCGCCTAATTCTCTCTGCTGTCCAGCTTCTCATAGTTATCCATCGATTCAGCGGAATATTCATGCCAAAGGTTAAATAAATTTTCATACGATAATCTACATTAGAGAAAGGTCTAACAACGCCCTCACCTGTGGCTGTTTTAAAGTCTTTATTAACAAAACTCTTGAAATTATACTCCAAATTTAGATAAAAAACGTTGTAATTAACTCCCACAAAAAACGCCGATGTAAACCTATGTATCTGCGCTTGTGAAAGTGAATTAACTTTCACTTCTTCCATCCATGAACCCAGCTGATATTCCTCAACTTTCAAATTAATATACTGCTTCAATCCTATTGTCAGATAAGCCTGATTATAAAAAATATCCACCGGATTGTACTTTATATAAAGAGGTATTGCCACGGAGGTGGAACGGAACATATCAATTGCAGAAAAATTAGAATCACGGCTCATATATTGTACTGAATAGCCATAATTTAAGACCTGAACACCCAGCACAAGCCCAAATGTATTTGTCTTAGCATCAATATGATAATGCAATGAAAACGAGGCGCCAGGAGCATAATTTATTGTATGAGTAGGCACTGTCACCATGTCCCCTAAGGGTGTACGCATTAATAAATTTTCATCACCCTGTGGAAAAGGTACAACATTATTAACTATACCAAACTTAACAGAAAAATATCTGTATTCACTATTGTCCACAGCATCTTGTGCACTTAGCGTCAATGCTAATAGTTGCAATAATATGATTAAAATCGGTATTTTAATGTTTTTCATAATCAAAATTTTTATGGTAAATACTCCCAAATATCGTTAAGAAGCGTATTCTGACTATTACCTCCGGCAACAAAAATACGGACTCTTAGACCGTGCTCCACCTGCTTCTTTTTTATAACAAAGCTAATTGCACCAGCACGCGGCTGTGCATCAAGAAAGTCCTCGTGCATATAACTCTTCTTTATCCAAGTACTGTTCTTTAAATCATAAGCATACCAATCATTATAATAAGTATCTCCATCCTGCCCAGTACCAATGTAAAAATATTTATACAGAATACCATCACGCGAAAACTCTAAGTAATCAGCCACTGCATCATAACGAGCCGGAAATGGCACATTATTAATTGCTTGCAAAAAGCTCGAATTATCACTCGGATTAAACAAATAATAATCATTCAAAGCCCTACCACTGCCGTCATTACCGCCACCAAGGAACACTATGTCTCCATTAGATACAGCAATGGCATCTACACGAGGTCCCATATTATTCTCAAACGAATGCAAAGTCCATACTCTATATGGCTCAACATAACCTGTATCAGAATCTTTCTTATAATTATATCGATAAACATCATTGCGCGGAAAATCACGCTTGCCATATCCCACAAAGCCCCACCATTGTCCATTGAAATAAACAGACCAGGCTATAGCTCCATATCTCTCTTGCGATGCAGGCATGCCAGTTACACGACGCCAGCTATGACCAT
>JALWCU010000326.1 GCA_027015275.1 Bacteroidales bacterium
CTACAACGCTCGATGAATACCGACAGTATATTGAGAAAGATGGAGCATTGGAGCGTCGTTTTCAGAAAGTACTTGTTGATCCCCCAACGGTCGAGGAAACAATCGAGATTTTGAGAAACATCAAAAGCCGTTACGAAGATTTTCATAATGTTATATACACAGATGAAGCAATAGATGCTTGTGTGAGACTGAGCTCTCGTTATATCACAGATCGAAATTTGCCTGATAAAGCTATTGATGTGCTTGATGAGGCTGGTTCTCGTGTTCATATATCCAAGATTAAAGTGCCCGAGACCATAGAAAAAATCGAGAAGGATATAGCCGAGGTTAATCGCAAGAAGGTTGATGCTGTCCATCGTCAAAATTTTGAATTGGCAGCGCAGTATAGGGATAAAGAACAGGAATTGCAGCGCTTGCTGGAAAAGGAAAAGCAAGCATGGATAAAGAGCATGCAGGAGCATCGTGAAGTAGTGAATCTGAAGTCTGTAGAGGAAGTAGTGGCCATGATGACCGGAATACCGGTTACACGAATAGCACAGGGTGAGAGTGAGCGCTTGCGCAAGATGAGGGACGAGCTCAAGAAGCGCCTTATTGGCCAGGAAGAAGCAATTGACAAAGTTGTTAGGGCTATTCAGAGAAACCGTACGGGCTTGAAAGACCCGAACAAGCCAATTGGTTCGTTTATCTTTCTTGGTCCAACGGGAGTGGGTAAGACATATCTGGCTAAGCTTTTGGCAGAATATCTCTTTGATTCCCAGGATGCTCTGATACGAGTGGACATGAGCGAATACATGGAAAAGTTTTCTGTTTCGCGTTTGGTAGGTGCTCCTCCGGGATATGTTGGATACGAAGAAGGCGGACAACTGACCGAGAAGGTACGTCGTAAGCCTTATTCTGTTGTTTTACTGGATGAGATAGAAAAGGCACATCCGGATGTATTCAATATTCTTTTGCAGATGTTGGACGAAGGGCATTTGACTGACAGCCTTGGTCGCAAAGTAGATTTTAAGAATACTATAATTATAATGACTTCTAACATAGGAGCTCGGGATCTTGAACAGTTCGGCCGTGGCGTTGGTTTCAAGTCAGAAGAAGACAATGGACAGCGTCAGGAATCTATCCTGAAAAAGGCTCTGAAACGTACTTTTACACCAGAATTTTTGAATCGAATTGATGATGTAGTTATTTTTAAGCCGCTTGGAAAGAAAGAAATATACAGTATTGTTGATCTTGAGCTGGTGAATATTCTTAAGCGTGTTGAAGATCAGGGGTATAAACTTGAGCTATCGCAGAATGCAAAAGACTTTATCGCAGAGAAAGGAATGGATATTAAATATGGCGCACGTCCGATAAAGAGGGCAATTCAGCGTTATGTTGAGGATGAGCTGGCATCATCTATTATTGAGAATCAGCCTTTGGCAGGTACTAAGTTTATAGTAGATTATGATAAAGACAAAGATGAGATGAAGATTGATATAATACCACCAGAGAAAGGTAATGACAATAGTCAGGAGCCACAAGAGAATCAAACCATTGAAGATCAATAACTTTTGTGTGAAGTCTTTGTTTTTATTTGTGAGGAGCATGTCGGTTTTTGAGATCGGCATGCTCTTTTGTCTTTCGGATAAGTATGATATTTTGTGTTGTTATTGCTTTTTGTGCAAAGTAGTTTTGAATTCTTTTGTAAATTTTGTTATGTCAATAAGTTAGAGAGTTTTATGGAATCATATTTATGAAAAATATGGATAAGATTTTTGATCCTACACGTAGGAAATATGTAGCAGCCACGCCAGAGGAAAAGGTAAGGCAGGATTTTATCCGTTTTTTGCAAAGCAAGGGATTCCCTTTGGAGATTATCAAGACAGAGGTATCTCTGGAGTTTGCAGGGCTGAGACGTCGTGCGGATATAGTCATTTATCAGAAGCAGAAACCGTGGATTATTGTTGAATGTAAAGCTCCAAGTGTAAATATTACGCGTGAAACTTTTGAGCAAATATGGCAGTATTTTTATTCACTCGATGCAGAGTTTCTTGTCTTAACCAATTCTAAAAAAATTTATCTGTGCCATGTTGACAGCGATAAAAAGTGCAATTTTTTAGATTCCTTCCCAACATATCTTGAATTGAAATCAAAATAGTTGATTCAATCTGTTTATTATTAGCGTTTTATGGCTGACAACTACTGTGTCATGCAATATTTTCAATTTTTGTATTGATATTTATTTTTGATATATATCAAATAAATTTACTTTTGTTTATAAACAGAACAGAAAAAATAATATAAGATGACTCGTTTTTCACGTCCAGATGACTGTCGTAATTGTCCATATAAGTCAAAGGCATTTTCATATTTATCTGATGATGAAATAAGCAGCCTGCAAGAAAAGTGCTTGATTATCAAATTTAAAAAAGGTGAAGTTATAGCTAAACAAGGTACACCTGCTTCGCATTCTATGTATATTTCTCAGGGTCTGGTAAAGTTGTATGTGGAGGGCAATAGTCGAAATATCATCATAAGGTTAATACCAGAAGGTAGTTTTATTGGCTTGCATTCTATTTTTTCTAATAT
>JALWCU010000327.1 GCA_027015275.1 Bacteroidales bacterium
TAATCACGCAGCTGCGTGATACCAACTGCGTGTGCGCCGAGCTTTTTTATCCATGTTTTAATGAATTTACTTATTTGGTCTGGCTGGACTTGTACTTTTTCTTCATTTGGCTTGCCCTGTACATGGAGTTTGAAATAGGCAACGGTCTGGAAGTTAGCATCAGCCACGGCAAAGCTAATCGGGTCATATTTACTAGCTTTGTGGGACAGCAGTCCGGGGTTGGCTCGGAATTTATCGTCAAGGGGCCTTCGGTCAGGCCGCATGGTATAATAAGATTCGAAATTCTCCGTATCTGGTACGAGTTCGCCACGTGAGAACATTACGTCTCGCTCGTCTATCCTGCCACGTGGCTGGGGCATTCTTACGCGTGCTTTTTCGGGATAATTGGCAAGAGAATGATAATAACAAAAGCTGATGAAATAGCAATTAAGATAATCAATAATGTTTGTGCCCATGGCTGTTGTATTAGGCTCAAGATTATGAAAGGCATTGGCAGAACAAAAGCGGCAATTAGTGAGTGGCGCATTGCCAAAGGTTCATTTTCGTGCAATGAATAAAGGGCCATTATAATAAAAATCACAAAGACCAGTGTACCAATGATTAAGCCTATTTCGGCTGCTAATACCAAGATTATTAGTTGTTTGTTTTCTCAAAGATGTATATGAAATTTTTTACAAGAAAATTTGCATTAAATCTTTTTTAGTAATTTTTAGTTTTTTCTAACTTAAGGACTGGAAATTAAAAAACTTGACTTATGAAAAAATTAATCCTATTTACTGTTGCAGTAGTTTATTCTCTGACACTCGTGGCATATCCGGGCAAAGTTGTAAGTATGTTTTCAACGCCTGGTCATTTCGCTACTGGACTTACCTTTGATGGCAAATATCTGTGGGTTGCTGACCGAAAGACTGATCTTATATACCAGGTCAGTCCCAAGGACGGCAAGGTTATACGTACACTAAAAGCACCTGGATATTGGACAGTAGGTCTTGCATGGGACGGAAAATACCTTTGGGCTGTAGATTTGAAAGGCGGAATACCAAAGAATGAAGCATATCAGGGGAAATTGTACAAAATTGATCCTAAGGATGGTACAGTCTTGCATACTGTAGATCTATCGGTAGTTTATCCGCAGGATTTGGCCTGGGACGGGCATTATTTGTGGGTTGTTGATGCTTCGAGCAAGAAACTAGTACAATTTGACCCAGAGGATGGGACGACGATTAAATCTATTCCTGCGCCAGCTGGCAGCCCAACCGGACTTACCTTTGATGGCCGTTATTTATGGGTTTCAGACAGAGCTCGAAATGAAATTTATATGGTAGATCCCAACAGCGGAATTGTTTTGTTAATAACTTCTTCACCTAACGAATATCCGCGTGGTCTTGCATGGGATGGGAAAAATCTATGGAACGACGATAGCCAGAGCGACAAGATTTATAAACTTGTACGCAAGGATAAAGACTTGTATATTAGAACAAAAGAGCGTTTTGCCCAGCTGACTTATTCTCATCTGACGACTAATTTTGGACCTGGTAAGATAAAGACCCTTGATGTTTATTTGGCCATACCTATTAACCGTGTGAACCAGGATATAGTGGGCGACATTAAGTTCGAGCCAAAACCAACAGACTTTATAACAGACAGGTGGGGTCAGAAAGTAGCACATTACCATTTCGAAAATATACCTGCTGGTAAGAGAATGGAAGAGGAAATGGTTGTCAAGGCCAAGATGTGGGATGTTTCTTATTTTATTTTTCCAGAAGACGTGGGGACAGTGGCTGATATACCACAGGACATAAAGTCAAAATATTTGGTCAATGATGTAAAATACCAATACGACAGTCCTGTGATACAAAAGGCTGTAAAGGAAGCAGTTGGTAATGAGAAAAATGTTTACTGGATAGTACGGCATATATTTGATTATGTTCGCGAGCACATGTATTACAAGATGTCAGGTGGGTGGAACACAGCACCGACAGTACTGGCACGAGGCAATGGCTCATGCTCGGAATATTCCTTTGTTTTTATCTCTATGTGTCGTGCAGCAGGTGTACCAGCGCGTTATGTTGGGTCTGTAGCTGAGAGAGGCGAAGCGGCTTCTACAGATGATGTTTTTCATCGCTGGGTGGAAGTTTATATGCCACATCTGGGTTGGATACCCGTAGATCCTTCGGGTGGAGATCAGAAATTACCAGCAGACCAGGCACGATTTTTTGGACATCTGTCTCGTAGGTTCTTGATTACCACGCAGAGTGGCGGCGGATCGAAGACAATGCAATGGACTTATAATTCTAACGAGCGTTATACTACTGAGCCACAGACGAATGTTGTTGTAGATTATTTCGGTGACTGGCAACCCCTGGAGAAATGATGCTTATGACAATGTCAAAAGAAAATGTTTGTAAAGGGCGTGCCGAAGCACGCCCTTTATAGATTCGAAATAGCAAAAAGCTCCATCGGATTAATACAAAACAAGGTAAAAGTTTCTTCGGATCGAAGAAGGATTGGTAAATTGCAGTAATAAAAAAGCTGCCAAGGCTCATGCCCAGGCAGCCTCTCGC